>CAKZPH010000302.1 GCA_937138605.1 uncultured Ignavibacteriales bacterium | reverse complement strand
GTCATCCCGAACTTGTTTCGGGATCCCAAAAACAGATGCTGAAATAAATTCAGCATGACACTTTACACCACCTGTCATTCCGAACTCGTTTCGGAATCTCAAAAACAGATGCTGAAATAAATTCAGCATGACATCTTCTTCAATTGTCATGAAGGCGCATTATGCAGTGATGCAGTAAAATAATTATTAAAAAAAATCCTTAGATAAGTCTTCCCAATTCTTATTAACACTCTCAATTAAATTTATTTTCCATTCTCTATGCCAATTCTTAAGTTGTTTTTCTCTTCGAATTGCATCTTGAGAGTTGTTAAAAACTTCAAAGTAAACTAGCTTGGTCAAATTATATCTTTTAGTGAATCCATTTACTAATTTATTTTTATGTTCAAACATTCTTCTTTTCAAATCATTTGTAACTCCTATGTACAATGTCTTTGATTTATTGGAAAGAATGTATACGTAGTATGTTTTCATAGATTATATAATTCATTTATTATGAAGAATACACAAAAATTTTTCACCTGTTAATTTACATTTTTTGAAGGTTTTATGAAAAGAATTGACAGGTCAAAAAGAGAGAAAACCATTCATTTTGAATTTGATTCCAATCATTCCTGAACGAATGCTGAAACGAGTAGATGCTGAAACGAGTAGATGCTGAAACGAGTAGATGCTGAAACAAGTTCAGCATGACACTCTGGTGGTGAATGGTGAAAAAAGAGATGCTGAAACAAGAGATGCTGAACCAAGTTCAGCATGACACTTTACACCACCTATCATCCTGAACTTGTTTCAGGATCCCAAAAACACTGTTAAACGCATGGATGGTAAAAAGAGATGCTGAAATAAATTCAGCATGACATTACTCCCCATACCGTCATCCCAAACCACTCATGTCATCCCGAACTTGTTTCGGGATCCCAGAAGAGATGCTGAAACGAGTAGATGCTGAAACAAGAGATGCTGAAACGAGTTCAGCATGACAACATTCAACTAAAAGAAATTGATAATTTCCTGATTCTCTTTTGTTAACATTCAAAAAAATTACACTGGTGCCTTGACAATTAAAAATATTATTCTTATTATTAGATAGATACGATGATAATTAATGTAATATACTGATTATGAATTTTTTATCTCATTATCATTACTTAATAATAAGAGAGCTATCTATAACGTAAATAATTATGAGGTTGTTTTGAAAAAGGTAATTAAACTTTTTTCAAAGTTATTTTACAATTCAAAACCTCTAACTAATCATTTCTCCATTTACTTCTCCACGTTATTACCGTCAAAATTAAAAGTACTAATGCTCAAAGAGAACATTTTAAATGTTCTTAATCTTAAAATAAAATCAATCAGAAAAATCCATAAATCCTTTAATTCAAAAACAAAATCAGAGGAGGCTCTATGTAAAGTTTATACAATATCTTGTCTATTTCTTTTATTACTTATAAACAAAGCAAATGGTCAACCATTAAATGGAACTTATAACATTCCGAGCGACTATGCTACTCTAGCCGAAGCCATTACCGCTCTGAACACCTGTGGTGTGGGCACAGAGGGCGTTACGATTAATCTACTTGCCGACAACCTACAAATGGCTCGGGCTGGTTCAGGTACTACAGGTGGTGGTTTTATTAATAGTTTTGTTCAGCGAGGTATTTATTCGGTAGTTTATGCAAATATTGAAGAAAATAATTTTTTTAATTAATATTTCATAAAACAATTTTCAAAGGAGTTGTTATGAAAAACATATTTACTTTGTTGGTAATATTTCTATTACTTACTGTAAGCACTTTTGCTCAGATTCCGGTTACAGTAACAGGACATACGAATACTACTCCAAATTTACAATCCAGTTATTCAAGTCTTTCTGCAGCGCTAACAGATTTGAATGCTGTATATGCAATGTCAGGTCCGGTTGTTCTTACTTGTCAAGGACCGAGCAGTGAAACAGCGCCAATTAAAGGTTTCGTTATCGGGAGCGCAACACTTAATCCAGTATTAAGTGCAACCAATACAATCACTATCGAAACTTCTGGAGGTACAGTAACAATTAATGCAAATGTTGGAACTGCAACTCCTAGTTCAGCATCACCTGATGGTATGTTGTATTTGAACGGTGCAGATTATGTTACAATTGATGGTCTCACTTTTACAGACGGTAATACCACAAACCCAGCGACGATGGAGTTTGGTATAGCATTATTTAAACGAAATGCAGGAGATGGATGTAACTTTAACACAATACAGAACTGTGTATTTAATATGCAAAGAGTTAATAATGCTTCTGGTTCTGGACCTATGCCAGACGGCTCTTCTGCTATATTAGTCCCCAACTCCATTGCTACAGCTGCAACAACCGCATTAACACCTACAAACGGTGGAACACTTGCAACGAACGGTACAAATTCAAACAATAAGTTTTATTCCAATCAAATAAACAATGGTAATAATGGTATCGTATTAATGGGATTTGCTGCCACTGCAGGTGTCGGACCGAGTCCGAATCCGTTAACATTCCTTGGTGATTTGAACAACGATATTGGAGGAACATCTACAGCTACAGGAAATATTATTTTAAACTTCGGTGGTGGAGGTACAACAAGCCCTGC
>CAKZPH010000301.1 GCA_937138605.1 uncultured Ignavibacteriales bacterium | reverse complement strand
TTGCTTATCTGATTCATACAAAACAAAATTATTTTTAATTGGCTCTTGATTGATGTTTGCAATCAGTGATGAATTTATTAGATAAAATACAAGAAAAATTAAAAATGATTTGCTACTAAATGTTTTCATACAAATTTTAATTAAAAAATTTTTAACATAATATCAATATTAAAGAAAAAGGAGTCGAAATTGGTGACTCCTTTTTCATATCAACTTTATAAAATAGTTCAAACTAAATAAATCACTCTTTTACAACCCAGACTTTAAATGAAGCTGTAACTTCTGGATGTAACTTCAACTTTGCTGTATAAATTCCCAATGTCTTAATTTGTTCATCCAATTCGATTTTTCTTTTATCAATCTCGTAACCTTTTTGAAGAAGAGCCTCCGCAATCATCTGAGTAGTAACCGTTCCAAATATTTTATCTTCTTCACCAACCTGAACGGGAATAGACACTGAAATTTTCTCTAACTCTACAGCTAATCTTTCTGCAGCAATCTTTTCTTTTTTAAGTTTTAGTTGATGTGCTTTTTTCTCTTCTTCTAATCTTTTCAAAAAGCCAGGTGTAGCAGGATAGACAATTTGCCGTGGAAGAAGAAAATTCCTGGCATAACCATCTTTAACTTCCACTACATCACCAATTTTTCCAAGTGGCTCGTAGTCTTGTCGTAGAATTACCTTCATAAACTATCTCCTTATTTTACTACATCAGAGACAAATGGTAGTAATGCAATATGCCGAGCTCTTTTAATAGCTGTGGTTAATTGCCTCTGGTGTTTTGCGCAAGTTCCCGTAATACGACGCGGAATAATTTTTCCTTGTTCAGTAATAAATTTGGCAAGCTTACGTTCATCCTTATAGTCAATATATTCTTCTTTGGCTTCGCAAAAACGACATACCCGCTTTTTTTGTAACTTCAATTTTACACCTCTTTATTACTTTTGATTTTCATCAAGATTTTGTTCACCTATGATTTCACTACCAGTTTCACCCTCACTGGATGCTAAAAATTTATCAAATGAATCATCTGTATATGTGGATGGTTCATCTTCTTCTTCAACAACTTCTTGACCAGTTTCAGTGGTTTTTAACCTTTTATTGAGAAATTGAATTCTTCTGGCTTTAATTTCAACTATGCTTCTACTGTGTCCATCTTCAGTCTTAAAAGTTCTACTCTGTAATTCCCCATCAATTAAAACTGCACTGCCTTTCTGTAGTCTACCACGACAACTATCTGCAAGTTTGTTCCAAGCGACTACACCAACAAAACATACATCCTCCTGCCACTTCCCATTATTTTTAAATTTTCTATTTGATGCAATGGTAAAATTCACAACAGGAGTTCCATTTGTTGTTTGACGAAAAATTGGATCTTTTGTAAGATTACCAGCAATTATTACAGAATTCAATTCGGGCATTTTTAAATCTGCCATAGCTATATCTCCTCTCGTTTAGTTGTTATTACTGCTATCTGATTCATCTAAATTTTGATTTAAATTAACCTCTTCAAAATCAAATTCTTCTTCAACAGATTCAATAGGTTTTAGTTTTTTTGTTTCTGAATAAGCAAGAGCCTTTTTGTCTAATTTGATTGTTAGATATCGGAGAATTTGTTCATCAATTTGAAGTTGTCTCTCCAACTTCTTGATAAAATTTCCATCGGCCCGGTATTTAATTAAAAAGTAAAAGCCGGTTCTTACTTTTTCAATATGATAAGCCATTCTTTTGCGGCCCCATTTTTCAATCTCAATGATGTCAACATTATTATTCTTGAAAAATTCTTCATATTTCTTTAGAATTTTTTCAATATCTTCATCTTCCAATGAGGCACTAACGATAATTACAGTTTCATATAGGTTCATATTTTTTGTTACCATAATTTTTCTCCCTTTGGTCTTTTGGCTCTTGTTAAAACCAAGAGCAGGGTTAATAATTTAATTAAATAATAGCTAATTTAATCATTTCTAAGTTAATTTTAACAAATTATTTTATTAAAGGTGCTATGACTAAAGAAACAACTGACATTAATTTAATTAAAATATTCAAAGACGGACCCGCTGTATCCTTAAAAGGATCACCAACTGTATCACCAACAACTGCAGCTTTATGAGCCTCTGACCCTTTTCCACCTAAGTGTCCAACTTCTATGTATTTTTTTGCATTGTCCCATGCACCACCAGCATTTGCCATAAAAATCGCAAGTAACACACCCGATGCAGTGACCCCCGCTAATAAACCACCAAGTGCTTCTTTACTCATAAATCCAAAGAAGATAGGTGCAAGAATTGCAAGTAAGCCGGGGATTACCATTCGCCTTATTGCAGCTTTTGTTGAAATATCAACGCAACTTGCGTAATCTGCTTTAGCTTTACCTTCCAACAGACCGGGAATTGTTTTAAATTGCCTCCTGACTTCAGCAATCATATCATAGGCTGCTTCACCAACTGCTTTAAGTGCCATAGACGAGAATAAAAATGGAAGCATTGCACCAACAAATAATCCTGCAATAACAAATGGTTTACTAACATCGATTTTATCAATTCCTGCAGCTGTTTGATATGCACTGAATAATGCAAGAGCGGTGAGCGCTGCCGAAGCAATTGCGAATCCTTTACCAATTGCTGCGGTAGTATTTCCAACAGCATCAAGTTTATCTGTTCTTGAACGAACTTCCTTTCCAAGGTGGCTCATTTCGGCAATTCCACCAGCATTATCAGCTATTGGACCATATGCATCAACTGCAAGTTGAATCCCGGTTGTTGATAACATTCCCAAAGCTGTAATTGCTGTCCCATAAAGTCCTGCTAAAGAATAAGACACGACGATTGCACCACCAATCAACAACATTGGAAGTGCCGTTGATGTCATTCCTAATGCTAATCCGGCAATGATATTTGTTGCCGTACCAGTTTGTGATTGCTCAGCAATTTTTTGTGCTGGCTTTTTTGATTCCGCAGTATAATATTCTGTAATTGATCCTATTGCTATACCTGCAATTAACCCTGCGATTGTTGAGATAAAAACGTTACTGGCCGTTAAAGCTTTCAATGTACCTGTCACATTTTCAACAGGTTGAATTTCCGATGGAATAAAATAATTGATGATTGGATATGAAATAACAATCATTAAAAATCCTGCACCAAAAGTACCAAGATTAAGTGCTTTTTGGGGATTTCCTCCTTCTTTTGTGCGAACAGCAAATGTTCCTAAAATCGAAACTAAAATTCCTGAACCTGCTAAGGCGAGCGGTAAAAGTATTAAATTAATATTGGCACCATTTAAATAAGCGAGACCAAGCACCATAGTCCCAACTATTGAACCTACGTAAGATTCAAATAAGTCTGCACCCATTCCTGCAACATCACCTACATTATCTCCTACATTATCTGCGATTACAGCTGGATTTCTAGGATCATCTTCTGGTATACCAGCTTCAACTTTTCCAACAAGGTCAGCACCGACATCTGCTGCTTTTGTATAGATACCACCACCAACCCGAGCGAATAAGGCTATAGATGAAGCCCCGAGAGAAAAGCCAGTAATAACGTTCAAAACTTTCAAGTAATTAACTGATCCATCAGCATTTAAGAACAAACCTTGATAAAAGATAAAAAGCAAACTTAATCCTAATAATCCTAAACTTACCACTGTCATTCCCATTACAGAGCCGCCAGAAAAAGCTACTGCTAAAGCTTTTACCAGGCTATCTCTCGCAGCATTTGTTGTTCTCACATTAGATTTCGTTGCTACATACATTCCAATCCAACCTGCAAGTCCTGATGCCAATGCCCCCACTATAAAACTAAATCCTACCAACATACTAGATTGAGCCTCTACCCAGCCACTGTAAGCAAGCAATATAGCCATAATAGTACCAAACAAGACTAAAACACTATATTCTCTTCTAAGAAATGCCATCGCTCCTTCTTGAATATAAGAGGCAATTTCAACCATTTTCTCTGTACCCGGATCCTGTTTAATAATCCACTTACTTTTAAGATATGCAAAGAGCAAACCTATAATTGAAATAACCGGAAGTACGTAGATGATTGAATTCATAAAAAATCCTTTCATTAATTGGGATTTTCATTTAATAGTTTCAAATTTTTTGAGTAATAATCCATAGCTTCCTTTATGCCGCCCATTAAAAATTTTTTGCATATCTCTAATGAAAAATTAATGGCTTTCTCTATTTGATGTAACTCTTCAAAATTAAAAGGTGAAAGTACAAATTCTGTTGAATTTTCATCTTTAAAATTTTTTCCGATCCCGATACGCAGTCGTGGAAATTCCTTCGAATCTAATTCACTGATAATAGAATACAAACCTTTATGACCGCCATCACTTCCTTTCAGTTTTAATCTAACTTTACCAAGTGGTAGATTAAAATCATCACAAACCACAAGTATGTTATTGAGAGCAACCTTGTACTTTTCGTAAAATTCCTTTACAGCCAGACCGGAGAGATTCATATAAGTTTGAGGTAACAACAGAAAAAATTTTTCGTTTTCAAATTCTCCCTTACAAGAATGGTAATTATTAGATTCAGGTTGGAATCTAAGATAGAATTCAGTAGCTAATTTTTGAACAACCTTGAAACCAACATTATGTCGAGTTTCTGAATATTGTATTCCTGGATTCCCTAAACCAACAATCACGCGCAACTTCGTCAGCTAATTTTAATCTTCCTCTTCTTCCTTTGTCTGTTTACCTTTCTTTATAACTTCGGGTTCAGCTAATTTTTCTTCAGCTTCCATTTCCTCAGTTACTTCAACTTCCCTATGCAATGCCGGTGGCACAATCGTTATAATCGTTGCCTCTGGATTTGTAAGCACTCTGGCATTCTCAAATTTAATATCTTTCACATGAAGTGAATCCCCAATCTTTAAATCTGAAACATCCACATCAATTTTATCTGGAATCTCACTTGGTAAACATTCGATTTCTATTTTGTGAAGTGAATGCTGAATTATGCCACCTTCTTTAACTCCAATTGGCGTCCCAACTAAGTGAACAGCTACATCAACAGTTACTTTTTCGCCTGCAACAAGTCCATAAAAATCTACATGGATAATTTTATCAGTTACGGGATCAAGTTGAAATTCTTTAAGAATACAACTTTTCTTTCCTACACCCTCAATTTCTAAATCAATTAAATAGGTTTCTGATGAAAACACAATATGTTTCAATTTATTTTCTGGCACTGCAAGAAATATATTTTCTTCACCATGAGCATAATAAACAGCTGGAACGTAATTTTTTTTTCTAAGTTCAGTTAGATATCCTTTTGTTTTTAATTCTCTTTTAATACCAGTCAAAATTACTTGAGCCATGTTAATTTACTCCTTTCTTCAACCTTTATCAGTATCGAATAATGAACTTATAGATTGATTTTTAAATGTTCTAATAATAGCCTCTGCAAAAATTGGAGCTACTGAAATTATTTTCGCATTTTGAATTTGATTAATGTTTTCTCGTTTTAATGTGTCGGTTATGTACAATTCATCTAAAGGGGATTTATTTAATAACTCAATTGCATTCCCCGAAAGAACTGCATGAGTACAAACTCCCAAGACAGAAAGTGCACCTCTCTTCTTTAAGAGATGAGCCGCTTGTGAAAAGGTACCTGCTGTATCTATTATGTCATCAACTAACAAAACGTTTTTATTCTCAACATTTCCAATTACATTTATGATTTCAGACACATTTTGATTAACCCTTCTTTTATCAATAACAACTAAATCAGCATTTAATCTCTTAGCGTAGGCCCGTGCCATTTTAATTCCGCCAACATCTGGTGAAACTACGGCAAGGTTCTTCAAATTTTTAGGTATTAATTCTTTTAGAAAAACTGCTGATGCATAGAGATGGTCAAAAGGAATATCAAAAAAACCTTGAACTTGACTGGCGTGTAAATCCATTGTTATCACTCTATCTGCACCAGCTACAGTTATCAAATTTGCAACTAATTTAGCTGTAATTGATACTCTTGGTTGATCTTTACGATCCTGTCTTGCATATCCAAAATATGGGATTACTGCCGTAATTTTATGAGCTGATGACCTTCTTGCAGCATCAATCATTATCAAAAGTTCAAGCAGGTTGTCAGGTGGAGAATTTGTTGATTGAATAATAAAAACTTGATCACCACGAATATTTTCGGTGTATTTAACCCAAATTTCTCCATCACTAAATCTTTTTATTTCACAAATACCAAGCTCTATTCCTAAGTAATCGCAAATTTTCCGTGCTAAAGGCTCATTCGAAGTCCCAGCAAATACTTTAAAATCCCTACTCATATTAAAATTATTAGAATTATTTAATTAAAATTTTGCTAAACAGTCTACAAACATAGTAAAATGGTTAAAAGATGTCAATTATCAACCGAAAAGGGATACTCTTATCATTTAAACAAACGCAAATCATTCATAACTCATCTTCATATTTCTTCTTTTTCTTTAAGAATAGAATTAACATAAGTATTAATAAAAAAACGATCAATCCAGCTAAGATAAATGAGCTAATTACTGAATTTTCTGGCAACTTAATCGTAGCTAGAAGGGTTTTTTCCGATGTTAATTCACTTAAATTAAAATGCCAAACTAACCTACTTTTATATTTTTCCCTTGCGTTATCAAAAATTACAATACCCGGGAAGTGATAGGTAAACCTCAGATAGTAGTTATCGAATCTGCCTTGATTAGATACAAATGCTCTAACTTTTTGAGAAAATAGTTTATGTCCTGGTGCACCATCTTTCCAGACAATACTATCTTCCCTGAAAAAAGGAGTTTTGTTGAGATCATTTATATTTTCAAAAATAATCTTTATTTCAGCGTGATAAGTTGTATCAGTATCTCTTATCCAAACATTTATAGATATTATTTCTAAACCTTCCAGCTCAAAATTTTTTTTAATAATACTCTTTTGAAAAGAAAACTTGTTCGTGGAACTTGTATCTTCGAATATTTCTTTGAAGTCTGTCCAATAATGAACCTTTGCTGACCCGCTACCATTGGATCGGATAAATACCTCTTGTTCATAATTAATGCAACCAAAAAATATTATGCATGTTAAAAATACTAAAATATTTTTCATATCTTTCCTAAAGATTTTTAGTCTTCTTCAGTATACATATAAAAGAAGCCAAATTCAAATTAATAAGTTTAGTAAAAATTCAGTTGGAATACGAGTATTTTCCAAAAAAGAAACAATTTTTGAAACTAAATAAAAACACTTGCATCTCATAAGTTGAAAGATTAGATCTAATTTGAGAATTTTGCAAATTAAAGTGGAGATATTATGCCTACATATGACTATAAATGTAATAATTGTCAAAAAGTATTTGAGATGTTTCATAGAATAAATGAAAATCCTCAAATTCATTGTCCATTTTGTGGCAGTAATGCAAGAAAAATGTTAAGCCTCCACTCTGGCTTAATCTTTAAAGGTAGTGGTTTTTACATTACTGATTATAAAAGATCTAACTCAACATCGGAATCAAAAAACGAGAATAAATAACTAAGACAGGCTCTAGGCTATAAATTCTAAATTAGTATTTGTTGATATATTTTTTAACTCTGGCGTGTTCTTATTTTTAGGTGTCGCGTAAGCTTAAAATTTTTTATCATAATAAATCATTCGATCAGAAACGTAGGCTCATTATTCAACTATCTTTACAAATCATAACCCAGGCTTAGATAAAATTTGGTATCTGAGAAGTTCACGAGGTTATAGTTCCAGGCAAAATCTAATTTCAATAAGAATCCGAAAAGAAAAATTCGTGTTCCTAAACCAGTCCCAATCAATAAGTCTTTCGTGTATACGTTTCCGTAAATATCTCGAACTGTTCCACGGAATTCAGAATTTTTTGTCCATGCTGAACCGATGTCAAGAAACGCAACCCCTCTTATATTTTGAAGCAAAATTGGAAGCGGGCTTGTAACAAGTAGTTTTATTAATGGAAAATGTAATTCAAAGTTCATAAGTGCATATTTTGTTCCAAGTTTTTGCGCGTAGTTATAACCGCGCATTGGTAAAACAGGTGTTAAGAATAAAAAATCTTCAGCAGATTCAATTGGAATACGATTTTCCTCAAATTGATAATTAATCCAATTTTCAGTTCCACCTATTATAAATTTTTGGGGATTTCGTCCAAAACTATACCCACCTGAAAATCTCACTGTTAGTGAATAATCTTTCCAAAATTTGAAATATGTTCTATAGTCACCAGTGAAAGTTCCGAAATTAAATTTGCCCTTTTTTAGTGCAGGTACACCAAAAATTGTAAAGTTATAACGTGTACCACGAGATGGTGAGGTATAATACCAGAGAGAATTATCATGAACATAGCTTAGTGTTGGAATCACTAATGATAGCAACTGAGGAGGTTCTTCATAAATATCTAGATTGTCCCGTCGAACATTTAACCAGCTTAAGCCACCTTCGATTCTATAAAATTTTGTAATCGGATATGATGCAGAAAAGTAGGCACCATAATTTCGATATCTATACAAGTAATAGTATCTGTTTCTTTCTTGCAGTAGAAATCTTGCTGTATGAAAAGCTTGAATTGTAAAATCGGTTCTTTTGGGTAAGTAGAAATAAGCTATTCCATAATCGCTATTCTTCAAATCAATATTGAGACTCGTTATTCCGACTATTTGATGATCGCCGAGCATATCACTAAATGCAAGAACTGTTGTACCCAATAACCCATAGAAAGTAGAAAATCCCGCATTAGCATAGATTATATCCGGGGAAAAGTTAATTTTATATTTATTTACTATAAAATTTCCCAAAGAATCTTTTCGATCATCTTGAAGAAAAAGTAAGTCACGATTTGGAGATTCCCTCGTTATAAATTTGTCATTGAAAATGTAATTGGTAAAATTTTGTCTGGCAACATCAGAAAATGTATTACTTGTATCAATTACATTACCAGTTTTTATTAAAACAGAATCAGAGTAAGAAATATGGATAAAATTTTGAAGTGAAGTCAAATTTTCGTTTTTATCTTCACTTTTTTGAGAATTTAATTCACTCTCTCTTAATGACTGGACAAATTTCGTCGGCTCTAATTTAACTAAATCTTGATTGTGTTCAGCAGGGTTTGTCATAACAAAGATGTTGTATGCAGCTTTAAACATCGAACTAAAGGCTAATCTCTTTCCATCTGCAGATAGTGAAATTTGATATATACCATTTAATGAATTTGTAACAGGTTTCATATGTTCTTCAGATTTCACTAAAGTACTGTAAACATCATCAAATGAAATTTTTGATAAATCAATCTTAAAGATGTTGTTTATACCATTTATGTCTGATACAAAATAAAGATAGTTACCGTCTCGTGAGGCAACAACTGACGTTTCATTGCTATTTGGAAGATCGGTGATTCTATAGATTTGTCTTGTTGCAAGATCTATTCTGTAAAGGTCAACCTGCTTGAAATTATGATTAATTATATCAAAGAAATATTCTCGCAAAGCAAGTTCAGTATAATCACCACGATCGGAGGAAAAATAGACTGCTTTGCTATCATGCGAAAAGTAAGGGTCAGAATCACTGAAAATATCATTAGTAAGATTAACTAATTCTTTTGACTCCAAATCAAAGATAAATATATCGGATTGGTGATTTACAAGACCAACAAATGCTAGTTTTTTTCCATCAGGTGACCAATCAACGGAAAATATTCCATCAAGTCGAACGTCTAATCTCTCTCTCTTACCTGTATTAATATCAACAATAAAAATAGCATCACTTTCACCAGCTTTCGAAGCAATAGCTATTTTTTTGCCATCGGGAGACCAGCAAAGTCCTGGAGTTAGTATATGAAGTTCTTCAAAATTAGCCGTTGTATTTCCTTTGATCAATTTTTTGATAATCTTACCAGTCGCTGCCGACATCAAAAAAACATCGAAATAATCATCACGATTTGATATAAAGGCAATCAAATCGCCTTGTGGTGATATTGCAGGTGACGTGTTGTAAAATCCTCCATCTTTTGTGTGGTCAGTTAACTGCTTTGCGAATTCATTTGGTTCTTTTCTAATCTCAATGTCAGGCCAGTACAAAACTTTTTGTTCTTTCATCCACTTTTCGTTTAATTCTTCAACTGAAAAGCCAAGTGCAGCTTTCATTCCACTTTCGAAATTTCCCTGACTTCTTATTTTATTTAATATATCTCCTATTTTTTCTTTACCATATTTATTCGCTATAAAATAAAATACTGACTGGCCGCCACGATAGGCGAAATAACCGTAGAGCTGATTTATTCTAGGAAGATATTGATGAATTGATGCATCACGCATAAACATATCAGAATGATTATCCCACTCAAGTGATTCGTATTCGGCCAAACCTTCCATAAACCATAACGGCAGACTTAGTGTTATGTTATTAGATATCACAGATTGTAAAGAGCCACCAAAGAACATATCATTCATTACAGCGTGAACAAGCTCGTGATGAATAACATGCCGAAATTGTTCATATGAACCTTCGAATGGGACGACAACACGATTTTTAAAAAGTTCGGTTACACCACCAATTCCCTCCTCAAGATATTCACTTATAACGTTTGTTTGTTGAAAATCATTATGGGAATTGTAGACTATTATGGAAATTCTATTGTTAATATTATATCTGAAAGTCTTTTGAATTGATGTAAGAGCAGATTCAGCCGCAACTATTGCAAAAGAGGCAAGTCGTTCACCTCCATCAGTAAAATAAACATCAAAATGTTTTGATTGAATATAATAGTAATTAAAATTTTTGTACTGGACTTTGTTTTTACCAAACTGTCCGTAAACACCTGTAACTGAATTGAACAGCAACATAAAAACTAAAAACAAAATCATTCTAAACTTCATCTTCATCATTCCTAAATTTTATTTATTTAACAAGTTCAAAATCGATTTCGTTCCTATCAAGGTTAACTGCATAAACTCTGACTTTAACCTTATCACCTAATCGATAAACTGATTTATTTAACCTTCCAATTAAAGCATACTTATTTTCGTCATAAAAATAAATATCTGCAGGTAAATTTTTTATTCTCACAAGTCCTTCGGTCAAATTTTCTATAATTTCAACAAAAATTCCATACTCCTGAACACCCGAGATAATTCCATCAAATTCCTCACCAATCTTATCTTGCATAAACTGTACTTGTTTAAATTTAATTGCTTCTCTTTCTGCATCCATGGCAGTTCTTTCTGAGATGGAACTTGTCTTACAAATTTCTGGAATTAAATTTCTAAGGATTTTCAATCTATCGCTGCGCATACTTTTTTTGTACTCTACAAGTAATCTATGAACAACTAAGTCTGGATAACGACGAATTGGAGATGTGAAATGTGTATAGTGCGTAAATCCTAATCCATAATGACCAATATTAACTTCAGAATATTCAGCTTTTGCCATTGCTCTAATCATTACTTCATTTACAAGCATTTCTTCCGGTTTGTCCTTCACTTGTTCTAATAACTTTTGTAACTCTTTTGATTTTACGCCACCTGCTTTGTTTAATTTATATCCTAAGGCCGATACAAACTCAGCAAGTTGTCGAATTTTTTCTTCGTTGGGAACATCGTGAACACGATAGATAAATGGATATGATTTTCTATTCTCAAATTTGTTTCCTTGTATAGCTATTAACTTATTTGCAAGAAGCATAAAATCTTCAATTAAACGATGGCTTTGTAAACGTTGTTTTCTCGTAACATCAATTGGAACTCCACCTTCACTCAAAATAAATTTTACCTCATCTGCATTAAAATCGATTCCTCCACTTTGTATACGTTTTTTGTAAAGCTTTTTTGCAAGGTCATTTAATAATAAAATTTGTTCTGCAAAATCTCCCTTACCTGATTTAATAATGTTCTCCACCTCTTCATAAGTAAATCTTCTTTTGTTATTTATAACTGTTTTTTCAATTCGATATTTCAAAACGTCTGCATTTGAATTCATTTCTATCAGTAGAGAAAAACATAGTCTATCTTCACCTGGCACAAGGCTACACCATTTATTCGAAAGTTGTTCTGGTAACATTGGCACAACATAATTTACAAGGTAGACACTAGTTCCACGTTTTCTTGCTTCTAAATCCAGTTGGGAATTCTCAGGAACAAAAAAACCAACATCAGCTATATGAACTCCCACAAGAAATTTATTCTTTCCAATAACTTCTATTGACAAAGCATCATCAAAATCTTTAGCATCAATCGGATCAATTGTAAAAACAATTTTATTTCGCAAGTCAAGTCGGTGGAGAATTTCTGCCTTTATTGTTTCATCAGAAAACCTCTCAGCTTCCTTTATAACTTCTTCAGGAAAACTTGTTCTAATTTTATATTTTTTAGCTATAGCTTTCATTTCTGCAGTGTGTTCAAGCTGTTTTCCAAGAGTTTCAATGACTCCCCCAACCGGATTTAATTTAGGGTCAAGCCATTCAATTAATTTTACAACAACTTTGTCTCCTATCTTTGCTCCATTTAACGAATCTTTTGGAATGAAAAAGTCACGATGGATTAATTTATCGTCAGGAACAAAAAAGTATACATCACGATATTGAACTATATTACCAACAAACTCATCGTTTGCTCTTTCTAGTACCTTTACAATTTCGCCTTCTGGATTTTTCCTATTTTTTCGAGCAAAAATTTCGACTAGCACTTTATCCCCATGAAGTGCTACATTCAAGTTTCTTTCGGAAACAAAAATATCTTCTTCACCACCATATTCAGGAATGACAAATCCATAACCATTTTTAGTAAGCTCTAAAGTACCAACTAATTGATTTGCTTCACGAGCAAGTAAGTATCTTTTACCTTTCTTAATTAGTTTACCCTGTGTATGAAGTTCATATAATATTTTCTTTAAATCCGCATATTCACTTTCCGTTTTAAGATTGAGCTTTTTAGAAATCTCTTTGGTTTTGTAGCCACGAGTGGGACTTTTTTCAAGGAGGTTTCTAATTTGCTTTTGTATAGTTTTTTTCTTCATAATCAAAATTCAACCTTATATTTCAAACCAATTTCATTAATCATTTCTACAGGCTTAGTTGATTGAAGTTGAGATTGTTTTCTCATTAATCTCAGATATAATTTTTCTGAGATGGGATACTCAAGTTGGATATGAGCGAGTGCAAAATTTTGAAATACATCCGTTCCACCACCAACTTTAAATCTAAATTCCTTGATTCTGCCTTCCAAGCTGAACTTAGTCTCTTCACCTACTTTCTTAAATTCTACATTTCTTAAAACATCACCCAAAATACTATTAGCAAAATTTGTAATAACTGAACCAAGTAACGAAGATGCAGCACTTTGAAAAGTTCCGCCCCAAGTTTGAGCGGTGCTTGCCCTATCTTCAGCGGTCAAATCGTCCTTAAACTTACCAATCAGAATAAATGCAACTGCGTCGGAAGCATCTTTTGTTCCGTCAACAGTTCCATCAATGATGATTTCAATGTTCTCCCTATTGCTCACTAAATTTTTACCGAGTTCAGCAACAGTTCCGATTAGTTTAAGTTTAATTGTTACATCTTTGACTTTTGCATTGACAGTATCTCCTGTCAAATAATAATTGCTATAAGTTGCAGTTACATCTAAATATGGATTGGAGATTTCATTTTCAAATCTAATGGATCCTGAAGCATTAAATTTTTGATATAAGACGAGGTAAGAATCTTGAGTTAATTCAATTTTACCCTGAATTGAAGTTTGATTTTCCGAAATATTATAAATTACTTCCCCTTTTAAGTCTGCGAAAAGTCTCTGATTCAATTCACGGTTAAAAATCAACTGCAACGAGACGTTATTCTTTAACGATATTTTCAATCTTGCTGAAACTTTAGTAAGAAAATTATCTGATTTTTGAGTTGTAACTTTTTTATTAGATCTCAGCTCTTGTTCAGCTTTGAAGAATGCAAGGTCTACTGGATCAATCTCAGGTGCATAGTTGACATATGTATAGGTAAATGTTTCTCTCTCTGTGTTGTAAGCTGCTTCAGAAGGAGGTATGATGAGAGATGTTTCTTTAATTACAACATCTCCTGTAATTGAATAGTTATCATATTTTCCTTCAACAATAATTGGGGATGAAATCTCCAGGAACAAATCACCGTAAATATTTGGATTAGCTGCACGTGATTCATTACCTAAAACCAATAAATTTCCTCTAGCGATAAACTTAAGATCTTTAATTCCGCGACTATCAACTTGTATTGAGCCTCCTACCATCAACTTGCCGCGTTTCTTTGTTTCAATATTCTGTAAGTTAAGATAATCTAAAATTATTCTATCATCATTAAACTTAATACTTAAGTCAGATTGATATTTCAAATTGTTCTGTGCAAGTAGAAATTTTGTTTCTGATGAGATTAATGAACCATAAAATACTGGTTTCTCCAGTGTACCTGAAATATTTACTTCACCATTTAATGAGCCTTCTAAACC
>CAKZPH010000300.1 GCA_937138605.1 uncultured Ignavibacteriales bacterium | reverse complement strand
TCTTGAATGATAACTTTGACTTTTATCCCAAATTACAATCGGTGTGTTTTTAACATCTAGATTTAGAGCATATCCAAATAAGATAAGCGTAAAGGATGGGATAAAAATAAATACGATTAAACTCCTTTTATCACGATAGAGCTGCAAAAATTCTTTTTTGATTATTGCAAAAACTCGATTTAAACTTTCAACGAATGGTATCATAAAATTCATCAATAAAAATACTTATTTTATCCTTGCTTTTTGATAAGATTAACAAACACATCTTCAATTGATGGAGATATTTTTGTGATTGAATTTACCTTTATTCCTTTGCTTTCGATTTCTTTTGCTAAACCCGTCTCATTGAAAGTATATTTATCAATTGAAATATGAAGCGTTGCGCCAAATATTGAGATTTCTCTTACCCAGAATTCACCAGCCAAAATATCGAAAAGCTTTAAAATATCCGATGACATAACTTCGAATAAATCATATTGATAGTGATTTTTAAGATTAGTAGGTGAATCTTGAACTACTATTTTCCCATTATTTATAAAAGCAATGTTTGTACAATATTCCGTTTCATCGAGATAATGAGTTGTTACAAAACATGTAACGCCTTCAGATGATACTTTATAAATCAAGTCCCAAAATTCTCTTCTCGAAATTGGATCAACACCAGCAGTTGGTTCATCGAGAAATACAAGTTGTGGATCGTGAAGAAAGGCGATAGCAAAGGCAAGTTTTTGTTTCCAACCTACTGGTAAATCGCAAGTAAGAGTATGTTTTACATCATAAAGACCTGAAATCTCAAAGGCGCGCTTCTTAGCTAACCTGGCTTTTTGATTGTTGAGCTTATATGCACCACAAAAAAAATCAATATTTTCTTCAACTGTCAGGTCATTATATAGGGAAAATTTTTGTGACATATAACCAATAGTTGATTTAATTTTTTCAGGTTCATCAATTATATCATACCCGTTAACCTTTCCTTCTCCTGAAGTTGGTGCTAAGATACCGCATAACATTCGAATAGTTGTAGTTTTTCCTGCCCCATTTGCTCCGATAAATCCAAATATTTCTCCTGTTTTAACTTCTAAAGACACGTTGTCAACAGAAACAAAATCTCCAAATTTTTTAACCAAATTTTTCGTCCAAATTGATAAGGAATTATGCATCAATAACTACCTGATAGTTTTTTTATCTCAGCGTAAGTTAAAAGTAAGTAAATTTTGCTCTCTATAAATTTAGCCTCTGCTTCAACCAGCATCTTATTAGCTTCTAGTAAATCAGATGTTGTAGCCAAACCCTCCTTAAATTTGTTCTCGGTTTGTCGTAAATTTTCTTGAGCATGTTCTAACTCTTTTCGAGAAAGATTAATTTTTTCTTTTTCTATTTCAATCTTTTTGAAAAGATTTTCATAATCAATTTTTTGTTTTGTCGCAAGATTTTTTATCTGTAATTCAGTTTGAATAATCTGTGAATTGATTTGATCGGCTTTTGCTTTCGGCGCGAACCAGTTCCAAATTGAAAATTGTAAAATTAAAGTAACATCCCAGGTATATTTCCAAGTGTTTTTAACAGGAAAAAACTTCAGATTCGGTTTAGCATAATCAAACCCTGCATTAAAAAAAATCTCTGGATAAAATTCATTTAAACTTGCCTTTTTCAAATACCTTTGAGCAAAAAGCAGATTTTCGAGTGCTTTTATTTCAGGTGAATCGTAGTAACTATCAACAAAGCTTTGCTTTAGAATAAGTGAATCAATTTCAACTACTGGAATAATAGTAGTGCTTACATCAATATCGAGAATTTGACAGAGGTTTGAATTCAACAAATTAATTGCATTTTCTAATTCAAGAAGTGCAATTTGATTTTTAGTTAGTGCTATATCGAGTCTTAAAAGATCATTTTGCGTCAACAATCCATTTAATACAAAATTTTCAACTGTTCTTTTCTGAGATTCAAGATAGGTCTTGTTGACTTCTAATAATTTCTTTGTTTTATATGAAAGAAAAAGTTTCAAGTACAATTCCCTTGTTTGATAAATAACTTCGCTTTGAATTGATTTTAATTCTTCTTTACTCGTTTTAGTAAAATAACTTTGTGCTTTAATTGAATTGGATACTCGTAGACCTGTAAAAACTGGATAATCTAAATTTAATCTCGAATAGTATTGATTTTGGACAGGCTCATACACATTTATTTGATATGGTTTTGAATCAAAAGGAATTTGGATAACAAAAGGATCAATTTTACTTAATCTTGAATATCTTGCACTTAGTTTTAATTGCGGTAAACTGCTTTTGACAAGCTCCTTCTCTTTATAAATATTTTGATTTACCTTCTCTTCGTATGTTTTGACAGTTGTGTTGTTTTTAAGTATCAATTCTGGAATGTCATCATATTTCAAAATTAAAACCTGAGAAAAAACTGAATGAGCAAAGAACATGTAAAGAACTAATAAGCTTCTCATGTCTTCTCTCCTTGAATCAAATGAATAAAAACATTTTCCATAGAAGGAAAAATTTTACGAACAAATTGAACATGTATTTTATTTGACAACAACAAATCAATAATTAAATCAATATCGCTATTAGTAAGTACATTAATTTTATCACCAAATAAATGCACTTCAATTTCCGAATAATATTCCTTTATAATTTGGGCAGCTTCACGAGATGGATGACATACTATTTCGTATACATTTTTCCTAACGGTTGCTTTTAGCTCTTTTGGATTACCTTGAGTAATAATTTTACCTTTATTCATTAATGCGACTCTATTGCAACGTTCTGTTTCATCAAGGTATGGTGTGGAAATTATGATTGTTATGTTATTCAAAATCAATTCTGAAAGTATCGTCCAAAAATCCCTTCTAGAAACAGCATCAACCCCATTTGTTGGTTCATCGAGAATTAGTAATTCTGGAGAATGAATTAAGGCACAGGCAAGGGCGGTTTTTTGTTTCATTCCACCGGAAAGATGGTCAACTAATCTTTTCCTAAATTCAGTTAACCGAACCAATTCCAACAATCTTTCTTTAAGCACTTTAAGTTTCTTCACACAACGAATTTTTGCATAAAAGTCAATGTTTTCCTCAATGGTTAAATCGCCATATATAGAAAATTTTTGCGATAAATAACCTATTCTCTTATTGATTTCTTCGCGATGCTTATCTGCATCTAAACCAAAAACCTTTATAACACCTTCATCTTTATTTTCTACTCCACAGAGAACCCTTAAAAAGGTAGTTTTTCCTGCTCCATCGGGACCTACAAGTCCGAATAATTCACCTTTAAAAATTCTTAAGTTAACATTATTAAGTGCTCGAACATTTTCATAATTTTTTACTAAACTCTCTACTTCCACTATACAAGAATTTTTCATAGCAATTAAACAACTAATTTTTCATTTTTAGAATTACATCACATAACATCCCACTTCTTAATAACTGGTCTGAATTTTTGATTTTTACTTTCACGGCATAAACTAACTTTACACGCTCATCCTTCGTTTGAATATTTTTGGGAGTAAATTCTGCCTCCGATGAGATGAAACTAATTTCACCTTCAAATTCCCTATCGGGATAAGCATCTACTCGGATAGTTGCTTTTTGTTTTAAGTGAATTCTGCCTAAATCACTTTCTCTTACAAATATTTTTGCATAAACTTCATCAAGGTTAATTACTTTCGTCAAAAGAACACCCGCAGATACAAATTCACCTTCATCAAAATTAATTATCGATACATATCCATCAATGGGCGAAGTGATTATGGCATCCTTTAACTTTTTCTTAATCATCTCAACTTGAGCTCTTGCCAGTTCAACTCCTGCCTTGCTCGCTTCAATCTCTGATAGTAATGGACCACGCTCAGCCTTTAAAAGATTTTCACGTGTAGCCCTTAGTTGAGCTTCTGTAATTTCCAATCTTTGAGTAGCTTCATCAAAGACTTTTTGTGAAACACTTTCAGTTAAATAGAGATTTTTTATTCTTTCATAATCACGTTTAGCATTTTCATAATTAATTTCAGCTTGATTGACCAATTCACGTAATTGAGATTTATCTTCCTCTCTTACTCCTTTCACAACTATTTCATTTTTAGCTTCTGCAAATCTTAAATTAGCTTCTGCCTGTTTAAGTTGAATTTGTAATTCTTCATCATCAATGAGTATCAACGTGTCATTCTGTTTTACAAAATCCCCTTCGTCAACCAATATCTTCTTGATTTTACCCGTAACTAATGAACGTATTTCAATTTCAGTAGCTTCTATTGCGCTTGAAGTCTCTATTAAGTTTCTATCATTTGAATTACAGGAAAAGAGAATAAACATAGTGAGAATAAAAAAGATTTTATCTTTCATAATTTCCTCTCTTTAATCTTTTATAGGTCTTCCTTCCCTCCGAAGTAAGAATACCATTTAAGAGAATATCAAACGTTTGATCGATAGCATCATCAATTGTAATCGGATGTTTAATCAAAAAATCAGTTGCGATGACGTTAACTATTGCACCATAAAAAATCTGAAAAGTTAATTCTGGATTTATGCTATTAAAAATTCCTTTCTTTTTACCTTCCTGAATTGTTTGATAAATAACTTTCTCTAAATTTTCCCTTCTGAATTTTTCCATATAGTTAAGAAGTTTCGGTTTATGCTTTTGTATTTCATTTAAATACTTAAGACTCATCTGTTGCAGTGTATTTTGAAGAAGGAAAAGTGAATTGACCAGCTTTACTACTGGATTATCTTCCAACTTCATGATTTCAAAAATTTTGTCAGTTACAGTTTGAGTGAAATCCTGTACTACTTGAAAGAGAAGGTCGTCCTTTGACTTAAAGTGTTTATAAATGGTTTTTTTACTTATGTGAAATTCACTTGCTAATTCATCCATTGATGTCTTCAAGAATCCATCGGCAAAAAACTTTTTTCTTGCCAAAAGAAGGATTTTTTTCTTTGTCTCGTTATTTTTGGTTGACTTCATAGGAAAC
>CAKZPH010000299.1 GCA_937138605.1 uncultured Ignavibacteriales bacterium | reverse complement strand
AAAAAGCCTCAAGTATCCTTGAGGCTTTAAGGATTAGAGCTGGCGAAGGGATTTGAACCCCCGACCTGCTGATTACAAGTCAGCTGCTCTACCAACTGAGCTACGCCAGCAAATTTTTGAAAAAATATGAGCTATATTTTCGTAATTCCCTCTAATAAAGGGAGAATTAAATAAATTCTCTCAAAATGTGATGCAAAAATACAAGTATATTGACTTTAAATCAATTTTTTGATCTAAGAATAAAATCTAAAAAGTACTCATGTTTACGTCAATAATTAATTCAATTACAAATAAAACTAAACAAATTAGCCATTTAATTTTATTATTAAACATCGTAATACAAAGCAAATTCATAAGGGTGTGGACGAAGTGCCATATCTTTCAGCTCACGGTTCTCTTTATAATTTATCCAAGTTAAAATTACATCTTCAGTAAAAACGTTTCCTCTGAGTAAAAATTCGTAGTCTTCTCTTAGTGCCTTTAGCGCTTCTCCAAGTGAACCAGGGGTTTGAGGAACATTTTTCAATTCCTCGGGTGGCAAATCATAAATATCTTTATCAAGAGGTTCACCTGGATCAATTTTATTAATAATTCCATCTAAACCTGCCATCATCATTGCTGAAAAAGCCAGATAAGGATTGCAAGAAGGATCTGGACATCTGTATTCGATTCGTTTTGTTTTGGGATTGTTAGAATACATGGGAATTCTAATGGCTGCACTTCTATTACGTTGTGAGTAAGCTAAATTCACAGGAGCTTCAAAGCCAGGAACAAGTCGTTTATAAGAATTTGTAGTTGGGTTTGTAAAGGCACATAAGGCCGGTGCATGCTTAAGTAATCCACCAATATAATATAATGCTAATTCACTTAATCCAGCATATTCTTTCCCGGCAAATAATGGTTTGCCTCCTTTCCATAAACTCTGATGTACATGCATTCCGCTACCATTATCACCAAACAATGGTTTAGGCATGAATGTAGCAGTGTAACCATTTTTGCGCGCAGTATTTTTTACAATATATTTAAACATCATCAATTGATCGGCACATTTTACTAATTCAGCAAACTTTAAATCAATTTCGCCCTGTCCTCCTGTTGCAACTTCATGATGCTGTGCTTCCACCTCAATACCGCAGGAAATTAGGGTTTGAACCATCTCGTTTCGTAAATCATTAAACGAATCGATCGGTGGAACAGGGAAATAACCTTCTTTTACTCTTGGAATATATCCTGAATTAGGAAATTTTTTTCCTCTATCCCAAATTCCTTCTTGAGAATCTATTTCATAAAATGCTAAGTTAATTGTAGAATCAAATCTTACATTATTAAAAATAAAAAACTCAGCCTCTGGTCCAAAATAAGCTTTATCAGCAATTCCCGTATATTTTAAGTAATTGATAGCTTTTTGAGCAATAGATCTTGGACAGCGCTCATACTGCTGGTGTGTGATGGGATCATATACGTCACAAATCATACTTAATGTGGGAACTTGAATGAATGGATCAATAAAAGCAGTTTCCGGGTCAGGAATTATAATCATATCACTTTCATTAATTGATTTCCAGCCCCTTATACTTGAGGCATCAAAGCCAAATCCATTTTCAAAGGAGCTTTCATCAAATTGATCCACTGGTATGGAAAAATGCTGCCATTGAAAAGGAAAATCAATGAATTTAAAGTCTATCATTTTAATATTATGCTTCTTAATTAAAGCAAAGACGTTCATAATGGAGGTTGATTTTTGTTCTTTCATCTGTGTTACCTTTCTTTTGGTTTAACCTTTATTATTTGAAAATCTTTAATGGTGGAAAGTACAACATTTGTTTTCGTCCCGGTTACTCCAGGCCAGGCTTGAATTTTCGATAAAATCTTTTCTAGCGACGAAGTGTTTTCTGTTACTACTTTTAATATATGTGAACCTTCACCTGTTATTGAATGACACTCAAGTATTTCAGGTTCATGCATAGCCCTCTGCGTGAAAGAATGATAATATTTGGATGATTCCATAAAAACAAAAATGAAAGCAGTTACATCATAACCAGCTTGTTTATAATTAAGCTTGGTAGTATATCTTTTTATTAGTCCTTTTTCTTCAAGTTTTTTGATTCGCTCTCCAACAGCAGGTATAGTTAAGTTAACTTTTTCTGCCAGTTCATTTCTTTTTATTCTGGCGTTTTCTTGTAAATACTCGAGAAGCTTCAAATCAATTTCATCTATTTGGTGCATTTTGTAATCCATTAAATAATGGTGCAATGGTAAAACAATTTTAAATAAAAATCAATACTTTTTTAAGTGAATTTTCAAATATGATTAAATTTTTTAAGTATTTTTAACGATTTAATTAACTTTTTTTAAAATCGAATAGATAAAAAAATGGGCTACCGGTTTTTTCAGTAGCCCACTTGATAAGTTTGAGTATTATATGTGATTAGAATCGAACCGAAATTGAAAAATGTTGAGTGTTATTAAGTAACCCAAAATCCTGGTAGGCATAATCAAAACTGAAACCATAGGTGGGAGTAAAATCATATTTAACACCAATTCCAAGTGTTAGTCCTTCTTCTGAGTTTTTCAGAAAAAGAGATTTATAACCTGCACGTAAAGCGAGAAAATTGTTAAAGACATATTCAGCACCAACGTTAAGTGACTCCGCATTATCATTAGGATGTAAAGCATCTACTCCTACAGTTATTTTTGATGCTGGTAAATTTAATATATCCATGGCCAAACCAACTCTGAAAAGCAAAGGTAATGGATAACTATCGGTTCTTAAGTTTGCTAATATTTGATCATTATTTCCAAAAATATCAGGATCAATATCATAAAGGACCATTAAATCTTTGCCACTCATTTTCATGTCAGTACCAAAATTCGTTATTGTAGCAGCAATTCTTAAGTCAAATATATTCGAGTAAAATAACGTACCTATATCAAAAGCAACAGCACTTGCGGAACTATTCCATATTCTTTGATTTATGTATTTAACGGTCCCACCTATTGAGAATCGATCAGTAAGATTATACGCATAGGATAAACCTATTGAAAGATCTTTTGCCGAAAAAAACTCACCTGTTCCATCCTGTTCAAGTAAGGTGGTCACTTCCATTTTTCCATAATCGAGATACATTACACTTAGTCCAACGGAACCAAGGCCGTTTAAATTCAATTTTGCACCCGCCCAATTGTAATTTATATCCGCAAACCACTTTGAATGTGCAAACATCGCTTCATTATGTTCGGTTCTTGATATAGCAGCTGGATTCCAATATAAAGCTGTAACATCATAGGCAGTTGCAATAAATCCGCCACCCATAGCTATAGCTCGTGGACCAACACCTATATTTAGAAAAGGTGCTGCAGTAGAGCCTACTTTTGTTTGAGCTATTAAACTGGACGCTACGACAATTGAAAGGATAAAAAATATTTTTGCTTTCATCTTCAACTCTCCGTTTACTTAATTAAAGCCAATTTGCCAGTTTTTGTACCAACATTTGGAACCTCAACCACATAAACGTAAACACCATAGGCCACATCAAGATTTTCTTCCGTCCTTAAGTTCCAAATTACGTCCCCCACATAGAGATTATCTTGATACAACGTTTTAACCAATTCACCACGAATGGTAAAGATAGAAATCTTTGAACCAGGAGGAATATAAGTGAATCTAACTTCTCGCTCACCTCGTCCACTGGTTTGAGTACTCAAGAGTCTAGATTCTGCTTCATGCGTGACAACATAAGGATTTGGAACAACTTTAATTTTATCAAGTTCATTTTTAGCTTTATTATTATCTATTGATGCTCCCTTAGTTGTAAAATAAAATACATCATTTCTACTAAATGGTTTTTTAGTATATATATATAAATATTTCCCAATAGTTGTATCATTCAATGGAATGTTTGGTAAATTAAATAGAATATTTATACGCCATGTTCTGTAAATTGAATCCGTACCTGTAATGGGATTTCTAATCTTTTCTTTGAAATACATATTATGGGTTGTACTTACTGTTCCAGTTCTCCAATAAACAACATCAACATTTTCATTGGTCGTTAAATTTTTAACTCTGAAGTTAATCGGTCTGGCAGGTAAGACATTACCTGGAGTTCGCGGAAATAAAGTATCTGCCACGGAATTTCCAACAACATCACTGAAGAATTCAATTTGATAATCATAAGGCATTCGAATTCCATTATAACTTGCACCTTGACCAGTTTCTGTCCAGAAAAATGGAGCTATCACATATCCCGTATAGCCAATAAATTTTTTACCACCTTCTATACGAGAAAGCGATGTATCAAGAACTATTTCACTATCATTGTACAAGTTAACCCTAAAACCATGAACAATTGGAGTTTCACCAAAGAATTTAGTTTCAAGAGCAATTAAAGTATCATAAGTAGCAGTATAAGTTGATAGTGTATCAGTGTAAATTCTTTTACTATTCACATAAATTGTATCAAATTTAGGTATTGATATGGTCTGATTTGGTTTTACAAGCAAAGTTTTATTTTGCACGGGGATGTAAACAGTATCCGGAGTAATTAAATCAACTAAAGACCAACTCTTTGTGTAACCCTGGAGGGCTGTATCTGCAAATACAATTTTGTATTTGTATCCATCGCGGATTGCAGATTCATCAACAATTTCAATCTCTCCACTTCCAGTACCACGGAAATTTGATGATTTAGTAAATGTAGAGTAAGAGGCTCGCGTGTAACCAATAGGTCTTCGACCCGGAGTTATATAACCCGTATTATCATCCGTGATTATTCTGCCAGTGCTAGTCCTAAAAATGTATTTTGAATTTTCTGATGGAAAAATATCCATTTGTTCATCGCCATTATCATAAGCACAAACAGCATAATAGTAGGTTTGTCCAGGAATTACTGTTGAATCAATGTATTTATTTACAATTCCAGTATTATCTCCCAAATAAAAAGTTGTACCACCAACTTGCTCAAGTAAAGCCTTTGATGGATAAAAGAATCCTTGAAGTGTATCCTTTAAATCAAATTGTGCAATAGGTCGATCAAAAGTTAATATTCCAAGAGCATTTGTAATTTGTCGTGCATCTTGAAATCCTGCATCAGTTGCTCTATAAATTTTATAACCTTGGAAATCTTTTCGTTTTGTGATAAAGTCACGAGAATTTTCAGTTAATCTTCCATCCCAATAAATGACTACTTTACCATTATCCTGGGTTATTGTAATTTTAGGTTTCCTCGGTGGTTGTGGGAATTTATATCCTGCATTATAGATTTGCTGAACGATTTTTTTATTTCCAAAAATATCCCTGAAATCTTCGCCAAATAAAATTGCAACAGAAAATCTTTCTATTTTGCCTGGAATAAGAGGAAAGTACCCTGATCCATATATAAAATCACCATCTTGAGGTTGAGATGGAATCACATCAAATCTGCCAGGAAACATTCTTGTCCAAAGTAATTCATCGTCTTTCATGGAAGGAGAAGCTGTTAAATTGAAAAAGTTGAAGTTTGTTAAACCAATTTGGTCTGATTCTTCTATGTCAGTTTTGCCAAAATTTGGTTCTCCCTGATCTGGTTTACCATTACCTTCAGTTCCATCTGGATCAGGACCAATATATCCATCATCAAGTGGACCAACACCGTCACTTCCGACATCATCAGTTAATGGATCCCAATCACCATCTTCATCACCTGACCAATGAGTTAACAATCTTGTAGTCCCGTCAGGTAAACGAACCCAACTGGTGATTAATGTTCCAGCATCATTATCTCTTTTCTCATCGATTAGAGGATCATTTAATCCTCGTCCTGTTCTATAATTTTTATATCTTAATGGTTGGTATCCCTTTGCTTGTCTTGCAACAAGATGAATTGATTCATTTTCATCTATCAAACCGTCCAAGTCATTATCTATGCCATCTAATGCACTTTTATCTGGAATAGCAACTCCATTTTCAATTCTTGAAATGTGCCCTTCGCGAAAATATGTAACACCAGGCCTGATTATAAATCTTACTCCCATAGAATAAACAGTATCTACCGTTGATTTGACTGTATATAAAGACCTTTCATAAGTAACTGGGTCAATTAATACAATCTTGTCTCCTGCTCTATAAACAACTGAATCAAAGTCAGCTTTAACGAAGGTAGGAGAGTTGGGATCAGGAGAATCAGCATCATTATCAATACCATCGAATGCATTACCGGGCGACTCCAAAAATGCATATCCTACATAACCTACCTTTTGACCTTTATTACCTTTACCATCGCTATCCCAGGAATACGTTATCCAATCGTTAACATCGAAATAACCTAAATCATCATGACTATCACCATCTCCACCCGCAAGTGTACCCACGATTGTTCCAAAGGCAGATTTCCTATAAATTGTTGTTCCCTCATTCTTTATGTCATACAACCAGAAGATTGCATCTTCAGCTAAAAAATGAGACCATTGAAATCCACGAACTGCCATTTGTAACGCCATTCCCTTTCGCGTCGAATCATTAGAATCGGGAAGAAACAATCCATTAAATTCGTCATCCCATTGATCGTCTGCTCTGTAATAACTCTCTTGGTCTGCGTTCATTATTCCACGCCCAAAATATCCATTCCATTGGGTCCTTCCGTCTTTATCCTTCCAGGTCGGTTGATCTGCCCAACCTTCAATTGGCCAGGATTGTGGAAGGTGACTCATTGCAACTGATTGATAATTAGGATTCAAATATCCTGGCAATGGATTAAATCCCCAGAAATAACCATTAATTGGATGTCTTTCATCGGCTTGACCTGATCTCGG
>CAKZPH010000298.1 GCA_937138605.1 uncultured Ignavibacteriales bacterium | reverse complement strand
ACGCTTGAACAAGCTGCAACGCAAACAGTGATGTCAATAATTTTTATTTCACTTCTTCCATCTTTTGGATTTGGAATTGCCGCACAAACTCTTGTTGGTAATAACATTGGTATAAAAAAATTCAATACAGCAGAAGTTTATGGGTATGAAACATTAAAATTAGTAAGTGTTTTTACATACTTTATTGCTTTGGTTTTCATTACAATGCCTAGAACTGTTCTTTTAGTTGTGACAAATGATTCTTCCATAATTAATACAGGCGTACCCGCTTTGCAAATTGCCGGATTTTCCCAGATTTTTTATGGTGTTGCCATAGTACTTGCATATATTCTTCAAGCTACTGGAAGAACTTTTTTCGTAATGAAGGCAGAAGTAATGACTAATTGGTTAATTTTTGTTCCCCTGGTAATTTTAACGGGTTCAATATTAAAACTGGGATTTACTGAAACATGGTTAAGTCTACCAATTTATATTATTTCATATGCTGCGATTCTTTACTATGAATTCAAAGCTGGAAAATGGAAAAATTCTTTATAAGTAAAAATTAGTTCTGTTTTAAATTTGAAATAACTGAACATAAAAACAAACGATTCCTTAACTCAATGAATAAATTCTAAACTCTTGAATCACTTTAAGAAGAAGTCTTATCAAATGTAAAATGAAAGGAAGTAATCAACTTATCAATTAGCTTGAATTTTTTTGTAGCTCAAAATGGAAACAAACATCAAAATAATTGATGAAACTATAAAAACACTCCTAATTCCATATTCCGATGCAAACAAGCCACTTACTATGGGACCGCTTAAATTTCCAAATATTTGAGCACTACTTGCAATCCCCATCAATCCACCTCGTCTATCAAGCGGAGTGTTATTACTAACTAAAGTAAAAAGTACTGGCATCAAACCGCCCAGTGCTAAACCTAAAAAGCTCCTGACAATCCCGATTAATACTGGATCATAAATTATGGAATGCAATACATAACATATGCTAGCAACTAAACTAGCTACAGCAAGTGAATTTTTAATGATGTTTTTCTCATTATACCTTCCCCACAATGGTGAACCTATCATGGTAAAAATGCCCATTATACCATAGAGAAATCCTGCAATTGTAGCAAAGTATCTGCTTTCAATTTTAAGTGATTCAACATATAGAGCAAAAAATGGTTGATTGAATCCTATTGCAATCTGGGAAAGAATAACCATAAAAATTATTAGCCGAAGTTGCAAAGATTTCCAGACAAATTTGTAGTTGTCAAGTAATGTAATTTTTTTTTCGTAAGTGTATTCCTTTTCTTCTTTTACATATATTAAAACAAGAAGTCCACTTAAAACACAGAGAGCAAAAGTAATGTAAAAAATGGCTCTAATTCCTATGATATCAGACAAAAAGCCACCTACAAAGGGACCGATGACAATGCCACCCGATGTAGCCATTTGCAACAAACCAAGTGCGTAACCGGTTTTTTCTTTAGGCGTAGTTGCGGAAACTAATGCCATCGATGCTGGAATAAATCCACTCATTATTCCTTGAATTAATCTTCCTGTAAAAAGTTGATAAACACTCGCCGAAGAACCGTTAATTAATTGGGCAATGCCCAGTCCAAAGATTGCTCTAACAACCATTAGCTTTCTGCTGTATCTATCCCCTAAGTAGCCCCAAACAGGAGTTAAAAACAGTGAAGACCAAAATGGGCCAGAAAAAACCAGACCACTCCACCTTGCTACATCAGATGAATCCGTAACACCTAATTGTTTTACAAATAATGGAAGAAAAGGAACAACCATGCTCATTCCAAGCATAGCAATAAATTGACAAATCCAAATAACGTAAAGATTTTTCTTCCACTCTTGCATTTTCGATAAAACAAAATTAAAAAAATTTGAGTGATTAAATTAGCAGTGTGTAGTTATAATTAAGAATTAACTGACTTAAATTATTTACTTTTCTCTTATATTTGTGAAAGAAATTAAAGGAGTTTAATTATGCGTGAAAAAATCATTGAGATCTTAACCAAAGCTTACTGGAAAGAATTAGAAACAATTCAAAATTATCTTTCCAATTCAGTTAATCTTGAAGGTGTAAGAGCTGAAGAAATTAAAAAAGCTCTTGCAGGTGATATAACGGAAGAATTAACTCATGCTCAAACTCTTGCAAAAAGAATTAAAGAGCTTGGTGGGCATGTTCCTGGTTCGATGGAATTTAAACCCGAGCAAAAATCATTACAGCCACCGGCTGATACAACTGATGTTGTTACAGTGATCAAAGGAGTAATTGAAGCAGAAGAAGATGCTATAAAAACTTATAATGAATTGATAAAAGCTTGTGAAGGACAAGATTATGTAACTCAAGATATTGCCATTGATTTGCTAGCCGATGAAGAATCACATCGAGCAACATTTTTGGGATTTTTGAAAGAATATTCAAAATAATGCATGGATAAACCAGTAACTGTTGTCACTGGCGGTGCGGGTTTTCTCGGGTCCCACCTTTGTGATAAACTAATTGAAAAAGGTCACAAGGTTATTTGTTTAGATAACCTTATAACAGGCAACCTTGAAAATATTTCTCATTTATTTGGAAATGAAAATTTTAGATTCATTAAATATGACGTAACTGAGTTCATTCATGTAGAGGGAAAAGTTGATAACATACTACATTTTGCTTCACCCGCATCACCAGTTGATTATTTAAGATATCCAATCCAAACGCTTAAAGTTGGATCTTTGGGAACTCATAAAGCTTTGGGTCTTGCAAAAGCGAAAAAAGCCTGTTTTCTTTTAGCTTCAACCTCAGAGGTTTATGGTGATCCCGAAATACATCCTCAGCCAGAAACCTACTGGGGAAATGTTAATCCAATTGGCCCTCGTGGCGTTTATGATGAAGCTAAAAGATTTGCTGAATCTATGACTATGGCTTATCATCGTTATCATGGAATTAACACTCGGATCGTTAGAATATTTAATACTTATGGACCAAGAATGCGTTTGGATGATGGTAGAGTTCTTCCAACTTTTATAAGTCAAGCACTGAAAAACGAAGATTTAACTGTCTTTGGTGATGGTAGTCAAACAAGAAGCTTTTGTTATGTTGATGATTTGATTGAAGGAATTATAAAACTCCTTGAAACAGATTTTCATGAGCCGGTTAATTTAGGAAATCCTGACGAAATCACTATCCTTGAATTTGCTGAAGAAATTCTAAAGTTAACATTAAGCAAAAGCAAAATTGTTTTTAAGGAGTTACCAGTAGATGATCCAAAAGTTCGTCAACCTGATATCACGCTGGCAAAAAAAATACTGAACTGGGAACCCAAAGTTTCCAGAATTGATGGACTTAAATTAACACTTGAGTATTTCAAGAAAAAAGTAGCTAAGAGTTAAAATTTATTTCTTTTGTTTCAAAAATTCATCAAAATTAACCCTAAGATATGCCTCTTCGGCAATATACTTCAACACATTCACAAACATTGAAGCATCAACATAACCAGGTAGAACTGTTATCGGCTTCGAATCATAATTCAAAAATAACGTCGCTGGAAACCCCCTGATTCCAAAAGCTTTGACAAACTGAGCGTGCGTAAATTTCCTTCCATCATATTCAATCAGAGCATTTGATTCACCATTCATTCTAAAGAAAACGAAATTCTTATTTAATTCTTTCTGAACGTTTACATCTGGAAACACGTCCTTGTCCATTTTTTTACACCAAATGCACCAGTCAGCGTAAATGTTGATTACTATTTTTTTCTTTTCTTTCTTTGCAATAGTTAAAGCTTCATTAAAACTCTTAACACTACTATTATTAAATTTAGATTTTGATTTTTCTACGCTCCATGATTCTGAAACTAGTGCTATGAATAAAAATAGAATTATTAACGACAATGATTTTTTTGCAATTTTTTCCATAATCAAACCTACCTTTTGAGAGAAACGTTTTAATAATTATTTTAATTCTACTAATCAGATGAAAAAAAATGAAAAAGGTTGCAATACTTACGACAGGACATCCTCCGCTTGATGATAGAATATTTTACAAAATTTCTCATAGTTTAATTAAGTTTGGCTACCATGTAAAAATTATCTGCACAACACAACAGGGAGAGTGGACACAAGATAACATCGAAATAAAAGGAATTCTCTTTAATAATTTGAAAAATCCGTTAATAAAAAAGTTACAATTTTTTGTTAACGAGTTAAAGCTCTTTCATCCGGAAATAGTCATCTGTTCTGAACCATTACCTGTCATTTTTTCTTATGTCTATAAGATAACAATTAAATATAAAGTCAAGATCATCTATGATATAACAGAATGGTATCCAGAAAATATAGCAAACAAAAAATACGGTTTAATTAAATATTTAACAATCTTATTCGGTCACATTATAAATTTTTTAGCGACTAATTTTTCAAGTTATCTTTTTATTGGTGAAGAATGGAAACTTAAGCGATATCGACTTTATTCACCAAAGAAAAATTTTTCAATTATCTCCTATTACCCAGTTTTAGAGTATTATAATTTTTCTCCACCAAATTTATTAACGAATGAAATCATATTTGGTTATGCTGGTGTGATTTCCGTTTCACGTGGACTTGAAATATTTTACAGACTGATGAAAACACTTAGAAATAGGCTACCATTATCACAAAAAATTACATTCGTATTGGCTGGTCGTTTTGAGACGGAAGAAGAGAAAGAATATCTCGAAAAATTTAATTCCATAAATATAAATTTTGAATATCATCAGTGGACTGATTATAAATCATTTTCAAAGATTTTAGAGAACGTACATATATGTCTTGATATTCGCCCGAGAAATGGCATTTATGAGCGATCACTACCAATAAAGATTTTTGATTATATGGCATTAGGTAAGTGTATAATAGCATCAAACTATGAACCTATTAAAATAATTTTTGATATAGCGAGGTTTGGTGTTTTAGTTGATCCTGAAAATTTTTATGACATTGTTGAAAATACAATCAACCTGATAAGTCACCCTCATAAGATTCAAGAAGCAGGAATTAATGGACGCAAAGCTGTAGAAAAAATTTTTAACTGGAATGTTTGCGAACAGGAAATCAAAAAAGTTCTTGAAACTTTAAATGATTCGGAATGATCGTAAATCTTTTTTTACAATTTTCAAGTAAAATCCTGACAATATAAAAAATAACATCATCGTCAAATCAATCAATAAGTTCTGTGCATTAACACTTAAAAAGTAAATGAAAGTCGAAATAATTATTACAAATAAAACCTTCCCTTTTTCATATTTTACTTTAATTCTATTTCGGCTATAAACAAACAAATAGGTTGCTGCAACAAAGAACGCTAAAAGTGTAGCAAGAGCAGCTCCAATAATCTTTAACCTTGGTATTAAAATTAGATTTAATGTAAGATTAAAAACAAATGCTAGTAAGTCAGAGTAGAGAAAATGTTTAGTTTTATTTTCTAGATACGGTGCAAGGGAATAGAAACCCATCAAAAGACTGAAGAAGTATCCGACCAGAACATAAATTACAACATTTTGAGAAGTTGAATATTTACTATCAAAAATCGATATGCCAAAAAGTTTCCATTCAAACAAATCATCAATAAAAATTTCAACACACAAAATTATCAATGCTGAAAGGAAAACCAATTTTGTAAAAACTCGTCCAATGTGTAAATCTAATTCTGTTGCATTTGATTGTTTCAAACGCATGTAATGTGGGATCCATGCAGATTTAAAGGATAGAATGAATAAATTAAAAATCATTGCCACTCTATATCCAAAGGAATAAATTCCAGCTTCAGACTCATCCAAAAATTTTATAATTATAATACGATCCATAACCTCTACTAAGATTGCGAAAATACCAGAAATTAAAAGTGGATATGATAAAGAAATAATTTTTTTTATGAATTCATATTCGATGATAAATCGGAAATAATTTTTTACGACATCAGTTGCTAAAATGATTAAAACAAAGGAGCTTAAAATTTGCGCTATAAAAATTCCATTAATGCCTGATTGTAAAATAACAATTAAAATCAGGTTTAAGAAAAAATTTACAACTGCGGAGATAGAAGTAATTTTCAGATATTTTTTTGATTCCTCTAAAGCAATATAAAATGAAGAGAAATAGTAAGCATAATTGAAAACTAGAAGAGAGAAAATTCCTAATATAAATTCACTCACATATTTTGCATCTCCCAATATTAAAATCAAAATTTGATTTGCAAACATGCTCGTTATAAGAATAGCTGGAAGTGTAATTATTATTACAAATGAAATCACATTAGATAGGATTCGTTTCTTCTCTAATTCTGACGAAGACTCGGAAATATGTTTTATAAAAATTGATGGAAAGCCTAAATTTAATATTGTTGAAATTATCGTAGCAACGGAGACTATAAAAGAATAAACTCCAAAATCCTGTGTTGAAATATAATAGCTGTAAATAGGGAGAAGAATAAAACTTAGTCCACGGGAGATAAGATTGCCGACGGAATAAATTAGTGTGTGACTGAATACTCCTATCTTATGTTTAGAGGATTCCATGTTCTTTATAAAGTTTTATAAGTTGAGCATTAACACTCTCATAGGAATGATATTTCTTTACCCACTCTTTAGACTTCTTCCCTATTTCTTCGCGTAAATTTCTGGAATCTATTAACTCAATTAATTTTTCTTTTAACTCTTTTTCATTGTTAGCAACTACAAATGAATTTTCTGGAAGGAATTTTTGATACTCTTCTGTCATGTTTGTAATGGTAGGAATTCCTAAAGCTAAACTTTCCAATCCACTTTTTCCGTAACCAGTTCCGCCCATCTTTCCACCAACTTGATCAATACATATATCACACGTTGCTTTAATTTTAAGAACTTTTGAGCGTGGGACACCTTCCAGAAGAATGAATTCAAAATTTCTTTCTCGTTTTAACTGTTTAATTACCTTTAATATTAAATTAGTCCCTTTATAAATTCTATTTGTTGGTGAATGAATTATTCTAATTTTTGATGATTCATTTGGAATTCTTGGTGGAAGTTCGTCAGCGTTGTATGGATAAAAAATATAATGAATATCAGGATGCATTTGAAGATGATCGTATTCTGATGTGATATTTAAATCTGAAATTCTATCTAATTCTCTCATTAAACCACGAGAGCGTAGGTCACTTCCATAGTATGCACAAACAATTTTTTTCCCATCTATCTTCCATTGTTTTGCAATGTGAGAATCACGAAAGAAATCCATTCCCCCATCGTAATGAATTATGTCATATTCATAAAGTTGATGTTTCTCTATGAATTCGAGGATTTTTTTTCGCCTGAAAGATTCTCTTAAGTCAAAAAATAGTGACTCTAAAAAATTTTTTGGTTCAAAATAAAATGGATAGGTTTTTTCTTTTTTGTCGATTGATTTGATATTTTGAGCTACCTTGATTTGGCGCCAGAATTTTGCACAAAAATTTCTTTGTATCTTAAAATCAAGTGATAATTCTTCAGGAAATTGTTGGGCTGTTTTATAAAATGTAACCAATAGAGATTTATCACCCATAGCTCTGTGCATTTGTACGTATGAATAAGGTACACCGGCAAAATTTTCAACAGCAATGTGGAGAATTTTTAACATGGGTTATTTAAGAGTTAATTGAAATGTATCTCTAAATATTCCGCGAGCACCAAAATTTTCCTTAAAGCGTCCCAATCCCCAATTAGGCTCCATATTAACCGTGAAAATTCCAAAATCAAGATATTTGTACCCTTCATTTTTGTATCTTCTCATAATTTCATAAAAGAGCAAATTAATAGGTCTATACTCTTGATAGTCCTCATTATGAGAAATATAAAATGCCAATACAACTTTTGAATTAGCTGAGAAGTTGCACACTCCCGCTATCAACTTTGATTTTACAAATGCTCCAAAAAGTCTAATTCGTGTGGGAAAAGTTGATTTTAACTTGAGTAATTCGTCTAAAGTATGAGTTGGATTTACATTATGACGCATCTTTAAGTTTTTCTTTAAGATTTCGTAATACTCCTCAAATCGATCCGTTTCAGCAACTTCAACTCCAAGTTTCAATGACTTTTTAAGAGCAGTGCGTGCTTCAGGTCTGTAGGTGTTTAACAACTTATCATCTTCAAAATCTAAAGAAACAATGCTTGAAACTTCACGTTTCAGATATTGAAATCCATTTCTATACAACGCAAAATCAATATAATTCGATAACTTTGTGCAATAAATAATAGGTGGTGGAGTTAAAATAATTTTATCAAACTTATTTTTTCTTGCATAATCAACAAGCAATTCGACTAAATTGAAGGCATTTTTAATATTATGAGATAATTGATAAACGAATGAACCATAACTAGCTCCACGATGAGAATAAAGAACTCTTTCTCCATTTATCTCAATTTCAACTGCCGGAAATAAGGCAAAAATTTTTTCACCTTCTAGAAATACTAGTGAATTGTCTTTAAATCTCTTTGGTGGATGATAAGCTAAGAAATCTCTCCGATGAAAAATCGTTCCGTTGTCTGACTTTTCTACGAAATCATCCCATAGTTTGTCAGTGATTTTGCTTTTCGAGTATTCAATTAATTTTATCATAAAGTAACTGAAATTGAAATTATGTTTGCATTTCCAAAACTTTTAGTAAATGGGAGAAGAGCATAATCGATTTGAAACATTCTATAATTAATTCCGATTCCAAAAGAAAAATTATTTAATCCCGTACCGATTTTATAACCACCGCTAAAACTTAATAACTTCTTAAATTCTATACTAAGACCCAACAGAAAATTAACTTCATCTGTTCTAATAAATTTTTGAATTTCAAAGCTAGGATAAAATTGAAACTCATTTGATTGAATCAAATTTGCATAATTAAAACCAAAACGAAATTCTGTTGGTAATTTAGTTGCTTGTTCTTTAAGCTTATCGGTTTTACCTAAGTTTCGTAAACTTAATCCTGCGTCTAAAAAATCGAGAAACTTTTTATAAGATAATCCAACATCAAATGCAAATCCATTAGATTCATCGACGTAAATATTTTCATAAAGATATTTTGCTTGAACTCCAACAGAAATTCTACTTGTGATTCTAAATCCACTACCAAATCCAAAACTAAAGTAATGTGCATCAAACACACCTTCAGGTTCACCAGGCACTGTGCGAATTTCTATATTAGAAATATTTGTTGAATTAATTGAGATGAAAAACGGTATATTGAAAAGAAAACTATTTGCGATAATTGATTCGTTTCTAAGGTCTTCAATCCATTCATTGTGAGAAAAACCAAATGAAGTGAAATTAAAATCAGTTATTAAGGCAGGATTATAATTTAAGCTAAAAGTTGAGTTTAATCGAGAAGTTGTAGAAGTTCCAATGGACATTTCTTTAGCACCTGTTCCAATTTTAAGAACAGAATACCCCGTTTCTCCTGCTGATTGTGCAAAAACAATATTTGTAATTATAAAAAAACCAAACACGAAATTTTTCATAATTTAACTCCGAGTGAAATAATGTGCTGATTCATAGGTGAATAAGGTTCAGTTACAAACGCATAATTTAATTCAAAATCGTAGTCGTAAAGATTATGCCTTAGTCCAAATCCCAAGGAAATCTTAGGAATCATATCTGAATTTTCCAGATTCAATCTATCAATACCAAGTCGAATTCTTACAAAATCTATTAAAACTAATTCAGTCCCAAATCTTAAAATTTTTGTACCTAAATTAGTTGATTCGAAATCCAAAGCTGCAATCAAGTTTTCATTTGGTAAGTAGTAACTGACTCCAATTCTTGTAAGTAATGGAAACTTATCAATTGTTAACTTCCCCTCTTGTTCGTATACGGGTGCAGTGTCCCATCTGTATTTTGAATTTATATCGCCAATAAATGTACCAACAACTACTTTTCCAATTTTATCACTTTCTATTGCTCTGTAAATCATACCAAAATCAAATCCGAGTGATTTTGAACTTACTTTTTCAAAAAGAGAGTAATGGTAATACTTTGAAGTTATTCCAAAAGTCAACCTGTCAAATGGACTTATACTTACTGATAGAAAAAATTGATTTTCAGATGTGGAGTAAGTTTTTGTTTGAATACCACTTCTATCTCTTCCATCAATGTTATCAACTGAAGAATTAATTAATCCTACTGAGATTCCCGCTGAAGAATAAACTTCGTCAGTTTTGTTGCCAAGTTCATCGCGTTTATATAAAAGAACTTTTTTGCTCAATTGAACAAAATTTAATTTTCTGTCTAAAGCTAAAAAAGAGTAACCTAAATGAATTAAATTATCATCAACGAATGCATTAAGTGAAGGATTGTAGTAAGGACTAACACTTCCAGAAATTACTGATGTCATGGCATTGCCCATGGCCATTCCTCTGGCGCCAAATCCCATTCGAGAGAAAGCTCCAGGACTCGAAGAAATTTTGGAAGTTTCAGGCTGAGCAAATGAAAAATTTATATCAGCAAATAAAAGTATAAAAAAAATAACAAGACTTAATTTTAGTTTTTTCATTTTCATCTCATTACTATTATTTTTCCAAATACGGGTTCATTGTTTCCTATTTCAATGGCGAAGAAGTAAACACCATTTGCAACATAATTTCCAAATTCATCTTTACCATCCCAAATTTGCGTTTGTTGAATTCTTTCATCTATCAACCCCGATCGGGGAGCATTCTGAATCAAGGTTTTCACTAAGTTCATTCCAAAATCATAAATCCTAATTGTAACTCTCTCATCTCTACCTTCAGTTGTATACTTAATTCTTAAAATATCATTTTCAGGGTCGACTGGATTCGGGTAAGCATAAGCTTCCGTTTTACGTTTCACTGGAACAAAAGCTTGATATACTCTCCAAGCAGCGGACCAAGGAAAACCCGTTTCAATTGTTTTCGCAAGTCCATCATTCGAGCCCGCCCAAATTGTATTACCTTGAGTGTTCACGGAGTAAAAAGTATTAGTCCACAATTTTTGGTTAGTTAGTGAATCAACTATTTCTGGAGCTTTTATCCAGCTTTGACCTAAATCAGCGCTCCTAAAAAGGCCATTCGAACCGGCTGCATATGCAAATGGTGATAGAAATCCAAAGTTATGTATTCGTTCGCCTTTATTTGAAATAGACCAATTATTCCCACCATCAGAGGTGATACTAATTCCATATTCTTCTGTTAAGTCTTCTGCTTTCCAGGTAGCTGCAAAGATGTAATCATTCATAGAAATTTTCATTCCACCAATTGCTACAACAAAATTTCCAGAAATGTGATTTGTTTGATTTTGCTTATTATATTTAACCCAACTTTTACCGCCATCTGTTGTTTTATTAATTCCGCCCGCTGTACCAACCCAAATTGTTGAATCATTTTGAACATAAATAGAGAAAACTCGATGGTTTAAATTGCTTTGAAATCCATACCCACCACTAACCGGTGAAAGGTCAAAATTGTATGTTTCAGTTGGTTTGATTGAATCTAGATTGTCGGGTGGAATAACAACACGTTCCCAAGTTTTACCCAGATCTGAACTTTTTCTTAATCCACCAGCAAAAGATGCAATCCAAATTTCTCTGGACGTAATTCCAATGTCATATGTAATGTTATTTATAGTTGTTGTTATGGGCAGAGCATTTAAAATGTTAATTCCATAACGAACTTTTGTACTATCTTTATGGTCAACAGGTTGGTCAATTTTTTTCCAAGTTTTTCCACCGTCAGATGAATATCTCAAACCACTCCCCTCTGGTAAGGTTTGATTATCCCTGAAAACTGAATGGGCAGTGGCAACCCAAATGTATCCATTTTTATATGCTAAAGCAGAAATGCTTTCAGTCCCGAAATCAGGGTGTTTATAAAAATTGATCCAGCTTTCTCCGCGGTTAAAACTTATGCTTAAGCCACGACCTGTTCCAAGAATTACAGTATCCCCAACACAAACAATATCTGTGATAGAATTACTGATTGGTACAGGTGAAGTTTGTAATGATTTATACAAGCGATTGTTGCTCTCCAGCCAATAAAAATATGGTATTGATTGAGCAAAAAGATTAATTGATATGCAGATTAATAATAACCAAGTTTTTTTCATTTCACCACTATAAAATGATTTATTATGTTACTTCGTGCGTTTTTCTTATCTATAGCCTGAAATTCAAAACGATATTTTCCTTTTGTTGTATTTGGTGGAAGAATTATAATTCTTGAATATATGCCATCATTGGCTATTTGGTCGCCATTAACAATCAAATTACCATCATCATACATTAAAATCGGATTACTTCTTGAAGGTGAACCATCTGGCAAGTATGAGTTAAAAAATACACTTTGAATATCTTCTTTCCCATCATAATCAATAGCTCTGATTGAAATAATTATCTTTAATGTGTCAGTCGATAAATTTAATGTATCTGGAGCTATGAGATTGCTTATAATCGGTGGTTTATTTTGAATTGGATCGATAACTTTATCATATTTTTTCTCACAGGATGTAAGCAAAAAAAGTATCAATAAAACAAAAATCTTAATTATTGAATAGAACTTGAGATAAAATGTTTTAATTTTAGTTTTAGTTTGGTTTTGTTCCATAATATTAATTCATATTAAATTTATTAAAACGATATGTAAAAAGGAACTGGTATAAATGAAAGAATAAAAATTAAAATTGCGAGATAACCAATCAACTTTCTTCTTGGATCAAGTTCTTCAGGACTGAGAATTTCAGGATGATATAATCTTACAACAAATTTTAGTATCAAAGCCCAGAGCAACCAACCCGTCCATCCCAATGATATATTTAATCCAAATAATTCGGAACTTAAACCTGCAATTCCTAATGCGACGAGTAAAGCAAAGCTAATATTTGCAATTAAACGATGGGTTCTCGAACCAAACAAAGAATAAGAAATATGCCCACCATCAAGTTGACCAACTGGAATCAAGTTCATTGCCGTAACAAACATACCAAACCAACCAGTGCAAAGGTATGGATAATGATAAATTTCTGACATTGGCGGCACAAATTCTAAGGAAGGATTTGTAAATAATTTTTCTAAAAACAAATACATCAGACTTGGACCGAACTCCAACGCAAGACCTCCAGGTTCCTCTGCTCTCAAAAAGTAATCGGGGTGAATTCTTAAAATAAATTCTATTCCAGGCAAATGAGTAAAACCATAAATCAAAACAATGATTGATGCAATAAATCCTGCAATTGGACCAGCAACACCTATATCAAACATAGCTTTTTTATTAGGAACAGGTGATTGAGTTTTGATAACCGCTCCGAGTGTACCAAAATTCAAAAAAAATTCCATCAAAGGAAAAGGAATAAAGTAAGGTAAGGTTGCTTTAACACGATGTGAACGCGCAGCAAAATAGTGTCCAAATTCATGACTACTAAGGATAAAAAGAATAGAAATGGAATATGGTAATCCAATAGAAAAGTTACTTAGATCAAAGGCTGCCGCTGGTCCTAAAATCCAAGCAACACCAGCCACAGTTGTTGTAAAGAACGTAATTACTAAAAGCAATATGTTAATAATAAAAGAGTACTTTCCTGTAAATAATCTTTTTACTCCTGAAGGTTGGTTTTCTCCTATAGAATAGAATTCACTCATATTACAAAATTAAACTAACATTAATTGATGAACGGTTAAGTTTTTCTGAATTAAATTGGCCAAAGAAGTTATATCCATTAAAGTATTGATATGTAATTCTAAGGTGAGTAAATCTTGGATTGCCAATAAAAAATCCTGTGCTGAAATTTCTATCAGCTATGAATTTGTTAGATAGGCGCTTTTGTAAGCTTATATCAAATCCTGCAAAAAAGGTAGATCTAACAGAAGGTAAGTGCAAAATTGAAGCTTCGAAACCAAGACCATAAATATTCTTACCTTTTATTTCTGGAATTGTATGGAAAATGTAAGTTAAGTCAATGTAACCCCGAATTTGACGATAAATGATGGATGAGGTCCATTGCAAGAATTCTCGACTATAAGTTGAAGGTTCTTGATTAGCTAACCATTTGTCAGTAAGATTATCATACGATCCATCTGAAAGATGAGCAGAAATGTGATTAATTCGTAATCGATTTGAGATGTTGAAGTATTTGTACTTCGCGTTTAAAACAAAATAACTACCAAACATGTAGTCTACTGCTTTGACTGGAAAACGGAAATTTGATTTTTGTTCAAGTAATGACCATGAAAAAAATTCAGTTCCAAAGCCAAAAGAATATCGTGGATTAAAATGATAATGAATTAAATCCCTACTAACTCCAATATTCATAGCTAGTTCGCTTTTTTCCAAAAAATATCCTACACCAATTTTTGGTTCAAAAACATTAGATGAATTTGCCAGAAAAAGTTTTGATGCCGGGAATAGAGTAAATCTACTTTCTCTGTACAAGAAACTTTCTTGTGAAAAAGCGAATGTTATTAAAATCAAATTCAAAATTAAAATCCGTTTAAACATCGTTGTGTTTACACCTGAAATTTATTATTCAATTTAAGAAATTTCTGTTTAATTAATTTGTGGAAGCTGTAATAAAATTTTGATGGAACGCTTATAAACGCAAAATAATTAGTTGGAAAAGCAAACGACGGTTCAAAATAACAATTAATTGTACAACCTTTACAAAAATCAAATCTTCCTTCCATCTTTTTGAAATATTCAACTTCTGCTGATTTACGGATTTCAACTATCGGTCTATCAATTGGAATTTTCTTGAACCCAAAGTGATAGCAAGGTAGAATAATCTCATTGTAAGGAGAAATTACAATTACCCTACTAACTGCTTTACATAATGGTGCATTAATATCATTGCCCCCTTTTCTTCTTAATTCAATAAAAGCTGGATTAATATATATATCTTTTTTACCATAACAGAATTCTTCAATAAAATCTAGTGTTTCCTCTGAAAGTCCAAGATTTCCAAAATAACTAAAAACTGGATTTACTATTAATATCAATTCGTACTTTCTTGCCAGCTCATACATTGCCGGAAGTTTCTTATAGGTTTCATTGGTCACTGTAAAGAGTATATCGGGGAATTCACCTATGGACTTTGCTATTTTTATTGATTCAATAACATGATTATAACAATTTATTCGCCTAATTCTGTTGTGTTCTTCTTCATCAGGCGAGTCTAATGAGAAATGCAAAAGATTAACTTTGCCTGCCAATTTTTCAGCGAACTTTGGATAAAGCAAACAATTAGTTGTTATGCTTGTTTGCATCCTGAGTTTTCTTGCTTCTTCCACAAATAGATGAATACTTTTGTGTAATAGTGGTTCTCCACCGGTAAAGTCAATGAATTTTACGCCTAATTTTCGAATTTGCCTGAGATTGTTAAATACATCCTCTTCTTTTGCAAACGCAGTTTTATTCAAGTCAGAAGAGTAACCAAAATGACAGAATTCACAATCGGCGTTACATCTATATGTTACGTAATAATTACAGAGAATTAACATATTTATCACTAGAATATTGGCGATCTTTCCAAATGACTTTGCGATCAAAGAAAACTATTGCAGGTAAAATCAATACGTACAAAATAAAATATATCTCAAATGCAAAGAAATATTTTAACTCTTTCATCATTTTGAATTTTTTGAGTGAAAGAGATAAAAATATAAAATCACTTAAAAACTTTATAACTGTAAGAGTTAAAGTAAACATAGTGCCAAAAATAACTTGAAGTAAAATGAAAAGATGAGTTGCCCAGCCCCAAAGCATCACGATAAAACCGATTAAAGGTGCATCCATTCCACCCGTACCCCAACGATGCTTCTGCCGATATAAAGACTTCCAATCTAAACAAGGTTCGCTAAAATTAGTCCCTTCAGGTTCAGATTGATAAACGACTTTGTAATTTGTATTACGGTTAATTTTATGAAGTAATGCAAAGTCTTCGGTGATACTAAACTTTATATTTTTGTAACCACCCACTTTTTCATATGCATCACGTCTAAAAGCCATATTATTACCAATACAGCTTAACGGTACACCTAGATTAATACTACCTGCTGCTACTGTTAACAGGTAAATCCAATCAAGGTTTTGCATACCTGTAAACTGTGAATACGATTTTTGGAAAGTAAATCCTGGAACAATTCCCACATTTTCATTGAAATACTTCAAAGTAGTTTTAATCCATTCAGGTTTAACTACGCAATCCGCATCTGTAGTAAAGATTATTTCTCCTTTCGATAACTCAATACCATTAGCAATAGCATTAGTTTTACCCGGATAACTAATAATATTTTTTTGTGGAACAATTTTTTTTATAAAGTTAAACTGACTAGTAAATTCACTTATGATTTCACCTGTCCGGTCAGTTGAGAAATCGTCGACGATTATCACTTCAAGTTTATCCTCAGGATAATCCAATTTAGAAAGGGACTCTATACAACTGCGTATGTTCTTCTCTTCGTTTCTTGCTGCTACAATTACAGACACAAATGGCTCATAGTTTTTGTTAATAGGAAGTTTCTTATAAAAACCATACAGAAAAATTACTTGCTGCAAAACATAAAAAGTCAAAACAAAACCAAAGCTTATTTCAAAAACTGAAAGTGTCTCCAATTCGCAATCCCCTTTCGTTTAATTTTTCAATTAAATATTCGAGAGAATCGTGTAAAATATTTTTAGCATTGGGATTATTATGGAAAATTATAATTGACTTTTCCATTAAGTAACGATCAATATTTCTCTTAACTATGTTTAAGTCGCCAAGATAATCTTCTGTTAAAAGTGTCCACATCATAACTTTTAGATTAAGTGACTTTAAAATTCGATAAAGTTTGAAAGTTATTCTACCATATGGGGGTCTGAATAAATTAGTTTTATTTTGAAAATGTGAAATTATTTCATCAGTTCTTAAAATTTCTTCTCGAATTTTTCCGATTGATAAATTGTTCAAGTTTTTCAAATGATTCTCAGTATGATTACCAAAAAAATGTCCCTCTGATGAAATTTCTTCCAGATAGGAAAAATTTTCTTTTCCATTTTTACCGTTAACAAAGAACAATGCTTTTATTTTATACTTATTTAGAACTCTTAAAATAATTTCAGTTGTCTCTGAATTTGGTCCATCATCAAATGTAAGAAGAATTTCTTTTGTTACATTCGTCCAGATAACATTACTAAAAAGTAATTGAACAATTCTTGGTGGATGAATAAAAATAAATCTCATCTTCTATATGCCCTTCCTTTCCAATCAAATCCAGTCAACGCACTCAGTACTGGTACAACTGTTATATAAATAATATGAGCAATTTCTGCAACAGGAAAAAGAAAGATTAGATTTATCAAATTACGTTTTGATTCTGAAAGTGATAATAATCTATACGCATTTGCCATATAAAAAAAATCAAAAAATGTTTTCATCGACAAAATTATTATGCTCAGTTCTAAAATTTTATTATCAAAAAGACCTGAAATAATTAATATCAGCAGGGATAAATAGAACAAGTAGAGAAGAACAAGCAATGGTATCGCATAAAAATTTTTGTAGTGAAGCACTTTTGATACCCACCTTTTTCTTTGATTAATGAATCTCGTTACTCTCGAAATTGGTTCTGTTATTGTTGTACTGTTTACAGACCTATTAAAAACAATTTTATAATCAGATTGCATCCATATTTTTTGCATCAAAAATTCCTCATCGCCCGAAACAAGATTAGAATTATCCTTAAAACCACCGACTTTCAAAAATAAATCTTTCCTATATGCACAGCTTGCACCATTTGCAATTAATGGTAATTTATTTCCAATGAAAGATGCTCCAATACTAACAAGACTGGCAAATTCAATTTTTTGAATTTCCTCAAAAAAATTTTTACATCCATCATATATGACTTTACCTGCAACAAAACCTGTTTTTTCATCAAAACTTTCAATCATCGTTTTCAGCCAATCTTTTTGATGATAACAGTCCGCATCAGTGGTTACAATAATTTCGTTGTTAGCTACTTGAATTCCTTTCTCGATAGCATTTTTTTTCCCATATCCATCTAAATCGGATTTTAATTTTATTATTCTCACCATATTTTGATCTATAAAATGCTTGATGTAATTTTCATAATCATCTGTTGAATGATCATCCACGAGTATAATTTCATATCTAACTTTTGAGAGTGATTGATTTAAAACTGATTCAACACATCGGTAAAGTTTTTCGGCTTCGTTTCTAAATGGTATTATAACTGAGGCTTTTAGATTATTGATAAATTTCCTGCTTTTCAGCCGAAACATTCCTGTAAACAAAAAAATTAGAAAAAGTATATAAATCAAAAAAAGAAGCCAAACTAGATTGGGGAATAAAGTTATACTTGCCAATTTCTATCTATTCTTTTGAGTTTTAGAAGTAGAATTAAACCGACTAAAGAAGGAAGAAATAAGTTCACAACGAAAAGAAGAAGAGATGCATTGAATGCAAATGATTCACTACATCCAAAAATACCAAAGAAATATATTGAAGCTCCTTCTCTAACTCCTATTTCTCCCAAGGAGATAGCTGGAATTAAAGTTTTACCAAAGAAAACCAGGATTGAAGCTATAACTAAATTTTCAAACCTTAAGTGACTATCGAAAGCAAAAACAATTAGTGAGAATTGAAAAATTATTACACTAAAATTCAAAAAAGCAAGAACAAGTAGTTTTGAGATTAATTTATTATCTAACTCAGCTAAAGGTTTTATGAGTTTTTTTACCAATTCAAATTTCATTGGCAATTTTGATATGATATCTTTCAGAAAGTTATAAAACCTTTTAGAGTAAAGTAATGAAAATAAGCCTGCAAAAACAGAAACAAAAATTATGAAAAGTGAAAAGACAATAAACCAATCAACATTATAATAATATATCATCATACCAAAACTGACAATCGAGCCCCAAAAAATGACATTAATTAAAAGCATCATTTTATCAATAAAAGTCAATGTTATAACTGTTGAAAATGATACTTCTTTCAATGGTAATTTTCGTAAAAAATATTCACCTGTACGGCCTGGTGTAAAAGACCCCGCTGAAATTCCAATGAGCAACGATTCCAGAATCTCTTTAGTCTGAACATTCTTTGCTACTGTCTTTACAAGTGTTTTCCACCGAACGAATTGAAGAAAAAGGTTTACAAAAAACAACAACACAACAACACCGAATATAGAAAAATCAACAAACTTCAATCCAAAAAGAATTTTTTCAAATTTAATTCGAGTTAAAAAGTATGCTAACAATCCAACGGTTACAAATACCTTAAGTAAGTAAATTCCGTATTTTTTGAAAAGTAATAGCAATGTATTGCTAAATGAAATTAAATATTTCAAGTCCAAATACCGTTTAATTTATTCGAATATAAAAAATTATGATTTGATTAATTGCTATATTTTTTAGATATAATTTTGTGGTTCTAATCGATTATTTTATTCTTATTTGATTGTTATTTTTGTAACGATTGAATACACCTGTTATAAATAAACAATGATTGGATAAAAAAATGTATATCAAATTTTCTGTAATTCCAGAAACCTCGGCATTATTTCTTAATTTTCTTTACAACTACGAAAACGTAAGGGATTTTTACCCAACCAATTTCCGTGATGAACAGGAGTTAGTAAAAAATCTTGAAAATTATAACAAAAACTTAGAGCATCGTGAAAAACTCGTCCATATCTTAAAAAGACAAAATATTACAGAGAATAGCTCCGAAAAAACAATTCAAAATTTAAATCATCTACTATCTGAGAATACTTTTGCAATTGTAACAGGTCAACAACTTGGAATTTTAAGTGGACCGCTTTATACTTTTTATAAAATCATTACGACAATAAAACTAGCTGAAAAGTTAAACATTCAATATCCTGAACTAAAATTTGTACCTGTCTTCTGGCTCGAAAGTGAAGATCACGATTTTGATGAAGTTAATTGGATAAAAATTCTTGATAACCAGAATAATCTTGTTAAAATAACATACAACGATGGTAAGGAACCTGAAACAAATCGTGGTCCAATTGGTGAGAATCAATTTAATTTAAGTTTTAATGATTTTATCATCACTCTTCGTTCATCTCTAAGAGACACAGAGTTCCAATCACAATTAATGGATATCGTTCAGTCTTACTATTTCCCGGGAGCAACGTTTAAGTCCGCATTTGTTGGATTGGTCAAACATTTTTTCGATAAGTATGGTTTAATTTTACTTGATTCCAATGATTTAGAAGTAAAAAAGTGGCTCTCACCAATTTTTGCAAAAGACATTGAAAAATTTTCATTTATTTCAGAAGAATTAATTTTAAGAAGTGCGAAAATAGAAGAACAGTTCTCTGCCCAAGTAAAAATTAAGCCCATAAACTTATTTTACTTCGAAGATGGTGGAAGGTATTTAATTGAACCTGACTTAAATAACGAATTTAGATTAAAAAATAAGAGAAAAAAATTCACTTACGAAAAGCTTCTAAGCGAAATCGAAAATTCACCAGAAAAATTTAGCCCAAATGTGGTACTGAGACCCATCTGTCAAGATTATTTACTTCCAACTGCATATTACGTTGCTGGTCCTTCAGAAATAAATTATCACGCTCAAATTTATCCTTATTATAGTTTCCATAATCTTCATCCACCAATCTTATATCCCCGTGCAAGTGCAACTCTTCTGGAAAGTAAAGTCAAAAGTATACTCGAAAAATACTATTTAAGTGTATCGAATTTTTATGGCGATATTGAAGTATTGGTAAAGAATGTAGCAGAAAAAAATCTTAACATTTCTATTAGTTCAATTTTTGATGAAGTAAAAAGTGAAATTGATAAATCATACGAACATTTAAAAGAAACACTAATTACAATAGAGCAGACACTTAGAGATGTTGTAGAAAACGCTAAACAAAAAACCGAAACATATCTTAACGTGGTAAAAGAAAAAACCATAGCCGCTCATCAAAAGAAAAACGAAATAGTACTTCGTCAGATTTACAAAGCTGGTAATATTTTGTATCCTGATGGAAATTTACAAGAGCGGGAAATAAATTTTATTTACTTCGCTAATAAATATTCACTTGATTTTATCGATTTTCTCTATGATAATCTAAATATCGAAATTTTTGATCATCAGATAATTGAAATTCAATAAAGTTATCATTTAAAATCGCTCACAGAATTCAGGAGTGAATTTAATGCCCACATTAATCAAAAGTATCTCAGGAATAAGGGGAATTGTTGGTGATGGATTTGAACCTGAAGTGATTGTAAGATTTGCTTCAGCTTTTGCAAAATTTTGTGATTATGGGAAAATCGTTGTTGGAAGAGATACCAGAATTACAGGTGAGTACGTAAACAAAATTTTATGCGGAACTCTGGTTGCAAATGGTTGTCAAGTTATTGATGTTGGAATTGTGCCAACTCCAACTGTTCAGATTTATGTTGAAGAACTTAAAGCTAATGGTGGAATTGTAATTTCTGCTAGTCACAATCCAAACGAGTGGAATGCATTAAAGTTACTGAATTCCGATGGAACTTTTCTTAGACCATCGGAAGCAAAACAATTATTTGAAATTGAAACTTCCATAAAACCTGTTTACAAGAAATGGAATGAAATTGGCAGTTATGAATTTATAAATGATGCAGATAATCTACATATTAAAAAAGTTTTGAATTTAGACATAATTGACACGAAAGTTATTAGAAGCAAGAAATTTAAAGTACTTGTTGATGCAGTCAATGGTGCAGGAGTAAAGATTTTGCCAAAATTATTGGAAGAGTTAGGCTGTGAAGTAACAAAAATTAATTGTGATGAGAATGGAATTTTTCCACGAAACCCTGAGCCGGTACCGGAAAATCTGACTGAAACAATCAAATTTGCAAAGAAACATAACTTTGACCTCACCATCATTGTTGATCCTGATGTGGACCGTCTTGTTCTACTTCAAGAAAATGGTGAACCTTTTATTGAAGAATATACAATTGTACTGGCAACAGATTTTGTACTTAGGAAAAATCCTGGACCTGTTTGTGTCAATCTTTCTACAACTCGAGCTATTGAAGATTTGGCCCAGAGATATTCGTCAAAAGTATTTCGCTCACCAGTTGGTGAAATAAATGTGGTTGAAAAAATGAAACAAGTAGGAGCAATAATCGGTGGTGAAGGAAGTGGAGGTGTTATTTATCCCCAATTACATTACGGAAGAGATGCACTCGTTGGAATAGCGCTTGTGCTGAATCTTCTCGCTGAAACTGGAAAGAAATTAAGTGAAATAAAAAAAGAACTTCCTCAATATTTTATTCTAAAAGATAAATTTGAAACTACAGATACAAACTTTGATGAACTTTTTGAAAAATTCATCGATAACTTTCAGAATGAAAAAATAAATAAAGAAGATGGACTGAGAATTGATTTTGATGATCACTGGATTCACTTGAGAAAATCAAACACCGAACCAATTATAAGACTTATTGTAGAAGCTAAAACACCTGAACAAGCCCAGCACTTTATGAATCATTATAAAAAGTTGCTTAAGAAATTAATGTAATCTTTTCCTTTTCTTTAAAAACTCAAGTAGTGCCTTATCGAACGAGTCCGTCGTTTTTATTAAATTATAGTCGACCTTATTATCTAGCAAAGTTCGATTTAGCTCCTCAAGGAAATCTTTTACAAGTTGATTATAAGAACCTCTTATTTGCATCGGTTGAGTGATTAATTCTTCACTGGACTCAAGATCTTTGAAAATGAAATCACTTGTAAAATCAAATTTAATCTCCTGCTCATCGAGAATTTGAAATGCAATAATTTCATTTTGTTTAGACTTAAATTTTTTAATAGATGCAATTATGTTATCAAGACTATCAAAAAAATCGGAAATAATAATTATCAATCCTCTTTTCTTGATTTTATCGGCAATTACGTCAAGACAAGTAGATATATCGGTTCTACCTTTTGTACTGCAGGTAGCGAGTGTTTTGAAAATTTCTTTCAAATTCGATTTTGACGCACGTGATTCGATGAGATGTTCAATTTTATCAGAATAAAGTACTAGTCCAACTGAATCATTTTGATCGAATAATAAATACGCCAAAACTGAACCCAAGGTTATTGCATACTGGAATTTTGTAATTATTTTACTGGTATAGGACATTGAGTTACTTATGTCAATTAAAATGTAGCTTTTTAGATTAGTCTCTTCTTCGTATTGCTTGATAAAAAATTTATCCGTTCGAGCAAAAACTTTCCAATCAATTTTGGAAACATCATCACCCGGGATATATTGCCTGTGTTCTGAAAACTCCACACTGAATCCGTGATATGGACTTTTGTGAAGCCCAATCATAAACCCTTCTACAATAAATCTTGCTCTTAAATCAAGTCGTGCAATTTTTGAAATAATTTCAGGTGAAAGTAATTCTCTATAATCTGTTCTGATTTTCATTTATTCGTAGCTTTTGTTTTCATTGATTTCAATTTACTTGCTTTGCTTTCATCACCAATGCCATGAAGTTTTAATATTTCCTCTGGTGATTTTCCTAAAAATTCGAGTTCCAATCTCGCAGATTCGGCAAGTTCGTGTGTTGGATACATTTTCAAAAACTTTCTATAATTCAATCCCGCCGTGTTATAATCTTTGAAAATTTCTGCATTAATAAAGGCAACCATGAAAAGTGCTTCGGGAGCTTTTTCGTGGTTGGGAAAGTTATTGATTAATTGATTGTAATAATCAATTGCAATTTTATTGTATTCAATTCGGTGAATTGAATCTGTTTCCATTGATTGATAAATTTGACCCAGGATAAAAAATGCCTCAGGTGCAAATTCAGAATAGGGATTTTTATTAACAAGTTTTTCTAAATTATTTTTTGCCCCTTCCAAATTTTGATTTTGTAAATCCTCCTTTGCTGTTTTGAACAAATCTTCTTCATCATTTTTTGAACAACTAACTAAAATTGAAACAAGAGTTACGACAGAGATCAAAAAGATTAGCTGTTTCATTCTTTTCCTCATTTATTTTTGACTATTCCGTTAAAATCAAATATGTAAAAATACCAAAATTAATTTGCAAGCTGATGGAAAATATAGCTGAAATGGTATCGTATTTTCGGACTTTTTTCATTAAATCTGGATTTATTTTTGATTCCTCGTAAAGTTTATTGGCTTTGTTTTTGAATTGAACAGAAATTATTCCACTTAAAATCATTGAGCCCAAAGTAAGAAACTTATAAAAACTTGAATTTGGCTTCTTCAAACTATATTCAGGTTCCATACTTATATCTAAAAAATCTTGGTTGATCTCAGATGTATTTAGTGATACTGGTTTAAAACCGTTTTTTTGTATTTCAATTTTTTGATCTGACGAATTAAATAAAATCTTGAGTGGAGTATAACCATAAAAAATTGAATCAACATACACATGAGCGTTTACAGGACTTGTCGAAATTAGAATTGAGCGAAGACTTTTTATTTCAATTTTTGAATCCCTATCAAAATTTATCTTCTTTTTTAATAATGAAAAGTCACTAATTCGTACTAATTTAATTTCATAAATACCTGATTTAAGATTTGTGTCAAGTAATTTTGATTCACCTAAAAAGTATTGATTTATAAAAATGCCATAATCATTATCAAGTTTGACCTGTAATCGCACATAATCATTTTGAGCGCTCATGTATGAATACGTAAGTATCCAGAGTAAAATGTATTTCAACTTAATCATTCTCATAAGCAGCGATCTTTTTATCATCGTAACCGATAAATACTTTGTTTTTTACTAAAACGGGAGAGAATTTGACTCTACCCTTTAATTCAATTTTTTGAACCAATCCCCCATCTAACTTTTCCAAAACATAAATAAATCCCTTTGAATCAGGAACGATTAGTTGATTATTCAATACCAGAATTGAGTTGTTAATCATACCACCAAATGAAGTTTCCCATTTTTTCTTACCTGTTTTATTATCAAAAGCATAAACATTACCAAGCAAATCACCGATGAAAACACTTGAATCGTCAATTGAAGGAATTGCTTTAACACTTGCCTTTAATTTTTCTTGCCAAACTTTTGATCCATCAAGTGTGAAACAATAGAAATTACCATCCGAATTTCCAAAATAAATTAAATTATTACTTATCGAAATACCTGAATTAACTCCTGAGCTAATTTTTATCTTTTTTAAAACTTTACCTATCATCATATCAACTAAAAACAAATTTCCTTTTAATGAAACCGTAACAAATAAATTATTAGAAGAAGCAGGATGACAATTTAATTCTTCATTGAGTTGAATTTCCCAAATTTTGTTTAAGTCATACTTTAATGAATAAATTCTGCCACTTGTAGTAGTAGCAATAAGAAAATCTTTGTGTAAAACAAGCTCTCGTTCTATTGAACCTTCAACCTCAAAGGTTTTTTTTACCTTACCGTTTAACAAGTCGTAAAGAACAAGCTGAGATTTTTTGTTTTTAGTCTCAGCAAGTGAAATAATTAAATCTCTTTCCCTGACTATTACACTTGTAAGAATTGGTTGCTTTAATGAAATTTTGCTTAGAATTCTACCAATTTCAGGATTAAGAAAATATACGTTACCTTTAAGATCAGCGACACACACAAAATTCGAGATTGATGTAATGGAAGAATGACTGATACCAGCTTCTAACTCTACTTCCCACTTCTGTTTAAGTGGTAATTTAAGATCGCTTCGTATGTAAAAATTTCTTGAAGAATCATATCCAAAAGACTGCCACTTATTTTCAGGTTCCAAATATTTTTCTATCTGGATCTTTTTCGTGCAGGATATAAAAAATATTAATGTCATTATTGAAAACGAGATCAGGCTCTTATAACGAAAACATTTATTACATAACATTAGAAATCCCATCCGAAGAAAAACTGATAAAACATTCTATCTTGTAATCTTCTGAAGCTATCCTCTATTCGTTTACCAATATCGTACCGTAAAACAAGCACGCCAAACAAATTCATTCTTAATCCAAAACCGATGCTACCAAGAGTTTCTTTGTATTTTACATCCCATGCATTTCCTATATCAAAAAATGTTGCTCCACGGAATTCATATAGATTAACCGTTAAAAATGGGAATTTTAAAGATATTTGATCAATCAAAGGAAATCGAAATTCGAAAGAAGACAACCATAATTTTTCTCCTTTGATAGACCATCTTGGATAACCTCGCAAATCCCAGTTACCTCCCATAAAAAATCGTCGTGCTTCCTTTCCTTCATTAATAAACAACTGAAAGCGAGAAGCAAATGCACTCTTCATTCCCAGTCGTAAATAATTACGATAATCAAGCATAAAACTATAGTAATTAACGTTTGAAAATTTTATATCATTAGTTTGGCCAAGAAGGATTAAAAGTCTCGAGCCATCAATTGGTCCGGTGGATGCCCAGAGGCTATTATCAAAAATGTAAGAGATGGTATTGGTCAGTAAAAGTGCTTTGCGATTTTTGAAAGAATAGAAGACTTCCTTATTTGAATTTCCAAGCATTACGCTAGCTTCCAAGCGACGGAAAAATGAAAACGGATAACTCAACGCAAAGTAAACACCAAAACTTCTTTCGTAAAAATATTCGTCAGAGTCTCTAATATCATATCTTCTACCAGAGAAGTGATATACACCGTAAGCAAAATTTGTCTTTTGCGCCAATGAAATTCGAGATATCAATACATTAAAGCTTTTCAAAATTTCATCACGCGATTGAGCAGTATTGAAAACTAAAAATTGATAATATTCATCACTTAACAAGTCACTGACTGCGAAAATTGCACCTCCTGTTGTTCCATAAACAGGATTGGTGGAAATTTGACTTTGAGCAAAATCTAACGTGTACTCTCTTTCGTATTTATATCGTTCTTTAATCCTGATACCATCAATTTTAGAAACAAACCAGTGAAGTTTCATTCCGCCAATTTTAGTTAATACATAGTAGTTAATAGAATCCATCATAGATATGAAATTGTTGATAGAAAAAATCTGAAAGCTAAATTTTTCAAAGGCTGAAAAGATTAATGTTGTATCGTTAATAATGAAAGGATCGAAAGTTGAGGTGGAAAAGTTGGTTACTTTTTTCATTTTGTCGTCAAAAATAAAATTGCCATTACCATCAGTATTAAAATCAAGTGACCAAATGTTATTCACGTTATCATAGTCGCAAGTAAATAAAATTTTAGAACTTGTAAACTTGGGATAAGAAAAATTTTGATTCAAAGCTGTGATTGGAGTAAGTTCAAAGTTATCAACTTTGATTGAAAAAAGATTATAGAAGGTTTTACCATTGAAAATCATCCGGTCTGATGTAAAAACTATTATATTGTCATCTGGCGAAAAAGCGGGCGTCTTATCATCATAAAGATCGTTTGTTAATCGAATTAACTTAGAACGATTAAATTCATAAACATAAATATCGCTGTAACCTTTATTATCAATGGCCGAAAAAGTTATTTTCTTACCGTCGTGTGAAAATGAAGGATTGGATATGCTTGTAATCTCATCAAAAGAAAGCTTTAAAGTAATTTTGTTTTGATTGATATCAAAAATGTATATCTTATCTCGACCTTTGGATTTGGAAGTAAAGACTATTCTCCCATCTCTTGAAATACCAAAACTGGTTCTAAAAAGATGTAATGATTCAAATTCATCTGAGCTTTCACCTTGAAGTACAAGTTGTGGTTCGGAGAATTTTCTTTCACCTTCTTTGACAAAAGGAATTCGATAGATTGAAGTATAACCTCGAATATTACCTAAATAGTAAATTGAGGATTCATTTTTCTTTTCGTAAAAAACAGGACTGAAATTAAATCCGGAATTTGTCAATTTATTAACTGAATACCCGGGTAAATCTCTATCAGAAATAATGGGATAATATCTTTTCTTGAGATAATACAACCAATCTCGATCAAATTCTTTATAGTCTACACCAAACGTATATTTCCAGACATCCTCAAAGTTTGATGATTTCCATGAGTTTTCCATTAACATCAGTATCTTATGTTCGCCATATGTTTTTGAAATGTAATGCATCAGCAATTGTCCTAATTTGTACATTAAGTAAGTTCCGGAAACCTTATCTATTTCATTTAATCCAACTGCATAACCATTTAAAACAGCATCTCTTAGAATCATTTCAGCTTGGGAATCCCAGTCTGTAGACCAATATTCAGCTAGTCCTTCAACAAACCAAAGTGGTGGTAGTGTTTCTGAAGTTAATCTAAAATCTTGTTGTATTCTTCTTATTTTGTTTAACATAAAAACATGAACCAGTTCATGCTTAATGACATGACGAAATTTCTCAATCGAACCCTCAAACGGAATTACGACACGACCTTTAATAAACTCAAAAAATCCTCCTACACCCTCAGGAAGAAGTCCCGGAATGGTGTTAGTTTGCTGAAAATGGATATGAGTATTGTAAAAGATAAGTGGAATTCGATATAGTATTTGGTGATTAAATTTTACTTTCAACTCATTATAACCTTCTTCCGCTATTAAAGCCCCAATCTCAGCAATCTCGGTAATTTCTGGATAGTAATAGATGTCAAAATGTTCAGTCTTTAGAACGAACCAGTTAAACTTTTCGTAATGAACTTTATTCTTTCCAAAATATGTAAATTGAGCCTGTCCTTCTGAAAAAATGAGGAGAAGGAAAAGAATAAGTAAATCAATTTTTCGACAAAGTTTCTTTAAGCACATTGATATTTTTAATTGGTGTTGGATCAATTTTCCTCATAACGGCCAGGTAAAAACTAACCCAGTCAACAAAATAAATCAAGTCGAAGATTCGTAAGTGATAACTTTTTTCAGTGCTTTGTAAAACAATATTTTCCAGTTTCACTTCACTCAGTATTTCACGTGTTATGGAAAATCTTAATTTGTTTCTTTGATGATCATTTTCGTCAATGATTTGAATAAGAATAGCAGGTAAAAATTTTTCGTCGTACTTTTCCCAAGCAATGATTTCGTTATGATTAAGTTCTGGAATAAACCCACTGTAGGATAAAACTTTAGAATTTTCTGCGAGTTGACTACGAAACCTTACGTTAATTGATTGTAATAGTTCAGTTGAATGAATCACTGGAAATCGCCCCAATAATCTGGTGGCAAGATCATACGGTTTACTTTCTGCGTGAGCATATTCATTAGATTTTCTGGACCACAAGTTTAGTACCTCAGAATAGAAATCCTCCGAAAGACGGTATAATTCTAGCTTTTCAAAAATTCTTATGAGAGTTGTAAGCATTAATCCAATTGCACATCTTGGTTGATAACCTGAAGGAACACTGAAATGGGGTACACCGAGTTCATTCGCCATATCTTTCAACTTTCCACCGGAACTAAGAGTAATAACCTTGCAATTTTTAGAAATAGCATTATGAAATGCTGAAAGTGTTTCTTCCGTATTTCCTGAGTAACTGCATGCTATAACGAGCGTTTTATCGTCAATGAAATTTGGTAGATCATAGTTTCGGTTAACAAAATAAGGCACTGTTATTTGGTCGTAAAATAAAGTGTAAACAACATCACCTGAAATGGCTGAACCTCCAAGTCCAGTGACGACAATTTTATTGATTGAAGAATACAATTTTTTTTCAATCTCAATCTTTGAATTAATGATATGTTTTACTTGTTTATGATAATCCTTAAGAACAAGATACATGTCGCCAGAATCGAATTCTTTATAAGGATTCATAGTCTATTCCTTCTATTTTTTGCATGAATTCATTTATTATTGTGATGATTTTATCCTGAGTGCAGGCATTTAAGACTTTGTTAGCTAAATCTTCACATTCAGAAGCATCGAGAGATAAAATTAATTTTTTGATTTGAAGCAGTAAATATTCGTTCACACTTAAATATCGATAGCCTAAGCCAATCAAAAGTGGTATTGCCATAAAATTAGATGCTAATTCTCCACAAATACTAACTTCAATTTTTGTTTCCTTTAAATCATTTAATATTACTTTCAAGGTACGGAAAACCGAAGGATGAAATTGTTGATAAAGTTTAAATACTTTTTGATTAGCTCTATCGACAGCAAGTAAATATTGTGTTAAGTCATTCGTACCCACGCTTACAAAATCAACTAATTGAGCAACTTCATTCAAACAACATACAATCGATGGAACTTCAATCATAATACCGAAAGGAATGTTTTCATCAAATCTAACTTTTTCCATGCTTAACTCATTTTTAACTTCTTCTAAAACCTCCTTCGTCATAACAATTTCATCAACCGAGGAAATCATTGGAATCATTACCCTAACATTTTTGTAAATTGATGCTTTAAGAATTGCTCTTAGTTGATTCTTCAATATCGGTTTATTATCAAGTAATACTCTTATCCCTCTCCAACCAAGAAAAGGATTGGCCTCTTTATAATTCATGAGATTAATTTTATCTCCACCAAGATCGAATGTCCTAATTGTTAAAATTTTTGGATAAAGTTTTTCCGCAAGTGAAGAATAAATTTCAGTTTGTTCTAATTCAGAAGGAAAATCTCCCAGATCAAAGAATAGATTTTCCGTACGAAATAAACCAATTCCTTCAGCGCCAAATGCAATTAAAGAAGGAATCTCTGAAAGTAAATCCATATTAGCATATAATTTGACTCTTACATTATCTTTTGTTTTCGATTCTACATTAATAAGTTCCGATAAGTCTTTTTTCAGTTTATCATATTCAATAATTCTTTTTCTATAGTATTCAATAAATTTAGGACCAGGATTTTTAATAACTAACCCATGAAATCCATCAACTATAACTTCATCTTCGGATGAGATTTTGTTTAACACATTTTCGATACCAAAAACAGCTGGAATATTTAATGCCCTTGCAATTAAGGCAGCGTGAGAAGTAAGTGAGCCACCCTCAGCAACATATGCAAGAACTTCATTTCGAACAAATAGCAGTGCATCGGCAGCTGAAAGTTCATGTGCAAAAATAATTCTAGATTGTGTGAGTTTCGATTCCCACCTTTTCTTTCTCAGGTTTCTAATTATTCTAAGTTTGATGTCTTCAATATCCTTTGCTCTTTCTTTATGTGATATGTCATTTGATTTTTGCAATGGCTCTATATATTTAGAAAATTCTGAATGTATGGAATAATCTGCTGAATGCTTGTTTTTGATGATTTCATTTTTGATGGCATCAATTAATTGTGGATCTTCGAGCACCATCAACTGAGCCTCAAAAATAGAAACCATTTTATCATCGTAAATTTTCTTTTTTGCTTCATCGATAATCTTTCTTAATTCCTTTTTTGATTTTTCAATAGCATTCTGGAAATCTTCTAACTCTGAATTTACATCCAAAACCACCGAAGGATAAACTTCAAACTTTTCTTTTTCATATTTGAGGCACTTTCCAATGGCATACCCTGGCGCCGAAGGTATTCCTGTTAATATGACTGTATCTTTATCTTTTAGTTTTTCAATTAAATCAAAGTTCATCGAATCCCCTGTTAAAATAATCAACTATTTCCTTTGCAGCCTCTTCTTCATCTTCTCCATCGAAACGAAGTTTTAACTTGCTCCCCTGCTCCGCGCAAAGTGTCATTACACCAATAATACTTTTACCATTTACTACTAAGTTATCTTGCATTAAGTAAAAGTCCGATTTAAATTTAGAGGCTAATTTAACCAACGTGGCTGCAGGTCTGGTATGCAACCCAGCTCTATTTAAAATTGTCACTTCCTTTTCAATCATTTTTTAGAAATCTCGATTAAGTACTTTATGAGCAAATTGATATAAGTTATTCAAATTTTTACTATTACTAATATTTTGTAAACTTTCCATAGCTAAATTAAAGTACTTATCAATTTCTTTTTTTGTATCATCGAAAATACCGAGATTTTCTAACATATCTATAAAATCGTCAACTTGCTCAGGTTTAATTCCTTTCTTTTCAATAAGTTTTCTTATTTCATTTACATATTTACCTCGTGCGGTTTGTAATGCTTTTAGAATGATATAAGTTTTTTTTCCTTCAACAAGATCATTTCCTTTAGGTTTACCAAACTTTTTAACTTCACCAGTTAAATCCAGAAGATCATCTTGTAACTGAAAAGCTATACCAAGATAAAGTCCAAATTTACCAAGTT
>CAKZPH010000297.1 GCA_937138605.1 uncultured Ignavibacteriales bacterium | reverse complement strand
TGGATAATATAATTCTTGTTTCATACTAAAGATATAAAGGTTTTGTACCGAAACGGCAATAAGGTGCAAAATAATAGTAAGTTTGGAAAGCAAAACCAAAAATAATAAATTTGTGGTCAATGATTAAGAAGAAAGGGATAATTGTTGCAATAGATGGACCGGCTGGAGCTGGAAAAAGTACAACGGCCAGATTACTTGCAGAAAAATTGAATTACGATTACATCGACACTGGTGCAATGTATCGAGCTGTAACTCTTTTTGCTTTAAGAAATGATATCAAACACACTGAAACTGAACAACTCGTAAAGCTTGTTAGTTCTCTTAATTTTGAGTTTAAAAATAACGGCACTGAAATCTTTGTCAATTCTGAAAATGTAAGTGAGCAAATAAGATCGGCGGAAGTTTCAAGTAAAGTAAGTGATTATAGTAAAATTGCAGAGGTGCGTGAAATTTTGATTCAAAAACAATATGAGATTGGTGAACATGGTGGAATAGTTATGGAAGGACGCGATATTACAACGGCAGTATTTCCCAATGCAGAATTAAAAATTTTTCTTACAGCTGATCTTGATGTAAGAGCTTATAGAAGATTAATTGAAATAAGAAACAAGGGACAAAAAATAGATTTAGAGAATGTCCGTAATAACCTTGAAACTCGAGACAAAATTGATTCAAGTAGAGACGTTAACCCTTTGATGATAACTGAAGATTCAATCATCATTGATACAACTAAACTAACAGTTGATCAGCAAGTTGAAATAATTTATAATAAAGCTAAGGAAATAATTAAGAGTTTGAATTTACATAGCCATCACAATTAACTAATGTTTAACAATGAACATGTTTTTACTTTGATGGCGGGTAAAAGTATGTTCACCAAATGGAGGATAAATGTCCGACTTAATAAATGAACAAAATCAACAGCCAGCTATGAAATCAACAAAGATCGACCAATACTTGGCCAGTCAGAAGCTATTTTATGATTTAGAAGGTAACTATTCTGATGAAGAATTCGAACAATTAGCTAATCTAATCACAAATTCTTTAACTGATTACAAAGAAGGAGAAATAGTTAAAGGTACTATTGTTGGAATTCAAGGTGATAAAGTAATTATAGATATCGGATTTAAATCCGAAGGTTATATACCAATTGCTGAATTTGATGACCCTGCTCAAATTGTTTCGGGGCAGCAAATAGAAGTTTATTTAGAAAAAATTGAAGGAACAGGCGAAGGTGAAGTTGTTCTTTCCAAAAAAATGGCAGACTTTCAGAGAATTTGGGAAAAAGTATTAGAGGCTGATAAAAATCAAGAAGTTATTCAAGCTAAAATTCTAAAAAGAATTAAAGGTGGCCTTGTTGCTGAAATCTTTGGAATGGAAGCATTTCTTCCCGGTAGTCAAATTGATATCAAACCAATTCGTGATTTTGATGCCTTCATAGGAAAAACATTGGATGTTAAAATAGTTAAAATAAATCATGCACAAAAGAATGTTGTTGTAAGTCATAAAGTCTTAATTGAAGAAGAAATTAAAGATCAAAGAGAAGCAATACTCAATAGTCTTGAAAAAGGACAAGTTCTTCAAGGAACAGTTAAGGCAATTACTGATTTTGGTGTGTTTGTTGACCTTGGCGGAGTCGATGGTTTAATTCATATTACTGATTTGAGTTGGGGAAGAATTAATCATCCATCAGAAGTGGTCAAACTAGACGAGGTAATCAATTGTGCAGTGATTGACTATGATCCAGAGAAAAAGAGAATTTCACTTGGACTGAAACAATTACAAGAACATCCATGGAAAAACATTGAACAAAAATATGCAATTAATCAAGTTGTATCGGGTAAGGTTGTATCACTCACTGAATACGGTGCATTTGTTGAAATTGAAAAAGGAATTGAAGGTTTAATTCACATTTCAGAAATGAGCTGGACAGAACATATTAAACATCCATCTCAGAAAGTTTCCCTTGGACAGGTTGTAGAAGCAGTTATACTTAGCATCGATAAAGAAGAAAAGAAAATTTCTTTAGGTCTTAAACAACTAGAACCAGATCCTTGGGGTGAGATAATTAAAAAATACTCGGAGGGTTCTAAACATGTTGGTATTGTAAGAAATTTGACAAACTTCGGTGTATTTGTCGAACTCGAACCTGGAGTTGATGGATTAATTCATATAAGTGACTTATCATGGACAAAGAAAATTAAACATCCAGCGGAATTTGTAAAGAAAGGTGATAAAATCGATGTTGTCGTTTTAAATATTGATCTTGAACAAAGAAAGATTTCGTTAGGTCATAAGCAACTAGAAGAAAATCCATGGGATACTTTTGAACGCGAATACAAAGTCGGCACCGAAGTCACTGGTAAGGTTTTAAGACATGTTGATAAAGGATTGTTAGTTGAACTGCCACTTGGTGTTGATGGATTTGTGCCAGCTAATCAGTTATCACCTACACCAATAAAAAGTATTAAACAAGCATTTCCTGAAGGTGAAGAACTTACGCTTAAAGTAATCGAGTTCGATAAAGAAAACAAAAAAATTACCTTGAGTGCTATTGAAGCCTTACGTGATAAAGAACAAAAGTTAGTTGAAGAATATTTAGCAAAGCATAAGTTGGATAAAGTAACCATTGGTGATTTATTCAAAGCGAAAGAACAGCAAAAGACCGCATCTCAAAAAGCAAAGCAGGAAAAAACTGATAAAGAACAAAAAAAGAAAAACTAATTTCATACTTTTTTTCATCACGTTTAATTGTCATTGTATTCCGAGATTTTTGGAATGCAATGACTTTTTTATTTGTGTTTAGGACTATATAATTTGTAAATAAAATTGAAAAATCTTTCGGGGCTCCATTTAGAAAAATTATCTGAATATTTCATATACTATTTGTTCAATTTTTAAGAGTACTAACGGATGATTGGTCAGGAAAAGAATCATAAGCCATAGTGACCGAAAAAACTCTTTTCTTTTATTATTTATCCACATTAAGTTGATCACACTTATTTCAATCATATTTTCATATGAAACTAAAGATTAAAGTTTTAAATAATGTGACATCAATTTAACTGTAAAACTCGCCCTCAGATATTC
>CAKZPH010000296.1 GCA_937138605.1 uncultured Ignavibacteriales bacterium | reverse complement strand
TCTCATCAATTGTCGATTAACATTCTCAGAGATTTTGTTGGTCTTACTAATCTCAGGCTTTTCTTGATGTGTTAATAATTTATCAATATGACGAGTAAAAAACTCTCTGAGGGTTGGATACTTGCTGTAGTATAAACTTAACTCTTTAAGCAATTTCAACGAGTCCTCTCATACTTTAAATCTATATCTTGATATATCTCTTATAAATTTAAAAACTTGTAAAACCGGTGTTGCGCCTTAACTTCAAGTAATTCACTGTGTAAAATATCGCCTGTCTTATCTGTCGCAATTAACATCAATAACTTCTTCCCATTAAAACTTATATACTTGTCGTCCACACTTATGTATCCACTCCACTTTGGCTTGTATTCTCCTTGTATTGCTATATCTCCTTTACTATATCTTGCTATCTCATTTACTATTTCACATATCTTGTTCTTACTTTTTCGTATTCTGTAATTCTCTCATATTCGCTTGTGTATCAAACTGTAACTCATCCGCTCCTCTACGTTCATCTTTGTTAATCTTAGCTTGAACGCCTTACTATATCTTTCTCTCGTCGCTTTATTTGTTTTTACACTTATAGGGCTGTACTTTACGCACACTCTTACGCTCAAAACTATTTTCTATTCTTTTTCTCTTTCCGTTTTTTACTGTCTTTAATGACCCACAATTTGGACATCTCATCCGTCTACATACCTTCTTCATCGATTTACCCTATTTAGCAATTGCGATAATTACTTATTTCGGATAAATCAATGTATTTATTACTCTTACAGCTATTTTATCAACCAAAAAGAGGTACGCTTATGTTTTTTTTATGTGTATATTAATTTTACTAAGAAGTAATAGTGAATATATTGCCATTGATTTTTTGATAATTTAAAAAAATGTTTTCAATCATTTCTGCAATTTCTACTGGTTCTACATAATTCTGTGAATCTGATGGATTCACCCATTTTCTGTTTTCTTCTGTTAAAATGATTGTTGGTGCAATGATATTCGCTGTGAAATTAAATTCCTTAGCCTCCTTTTCTATTATTTTAATTAAATGATGCAATGCATATTTGGAAATTGTATAAACTGACCTACCACTGATATATTCAAGTGCGATAGATGAAGAAAAGAAAACTATACTACCACCTTTCGAATTTTTGATTTTGTTTACAGCTTGTTTTGAAACAAGATAGGCAGTAACGAAATTTTTATTAAACATTTCCAATAATTCATTTTTATCATATTCATAGAATTTTTTTCCTCCGGTATAACCACCGATGCAATGAATTATAAAAAGCTCATCTTCAGATGATAAGTTTATATAAGAAAATAACTTTTCAAGATCGTTTTCTTCAGTTAGATTTAAATCGAAAATATATTTTAGTTTTGGACTTTTAATATCGAATTCGAGAAATTTCTTTTGATTCCCAACTGCATATAAAAAATCGAAATCTTTATCAAGAAAATGCTTTAATAATTCTATTCCAAGCCCCCCCGAGGAACCAGTTATGATTAAGTGTTTCATATAACTTAATTCAAATAGTGAAATATGACTCCAACGGGAAAATGATCACTATAACCACCAAGATACCTTCCTCTCCCATACGTTGGAAATGGTGCGCCTTTGAATTGACCTGATCTTGTAGTGTTTAATTCATTGCTAATAATTTCGAAAGAGTCACAATTATAATCTAATCCTTTTTTATCCAGCAATCCTTTACTAATTATGATTTGATCAAGCATATTAAAATTTCCTTGAAAGAAAAAAGTGCCATAGCCAGATTTATACTTTTTGTAAGCCGTGTTGTAAAGATTTAATGTGTATTCTTCAGTTAATTGGTCGCATTCAAAAGGTACAGCAAGAAGTGTCATTAGTATAGAACGGTTATCTGGCATATCATTAAAGTCTCCCATAATTACAATATTTGCATTCTTCTTTGCTGCAAGAATTGAATCAACTTTTGCGCGCAGGATGCTAGCTACTTTAATTCGTCGTGGCTCAGATTCTTTTTCGCCAGTTCTTCTTGATGGCCAATGGTTTACAAAAACATGAATATCTTCTTTGTTAATCCTCAATACAGCATACAAAATATCTCGAGTGCCCGACATAGGGCGTATCTTCTCAGAATGAGTACATATAAATTTATCTTTTCTATACAACAGACCTACATCTATTCCTCTCGAATCACTGGATTCATAGTGGACTACATCATAATTTAAATCCAATAGAAATTTTTTTGCTAACTGGTTTATTGAATAACCATTTTCAACTTCACAAACCCCAAGAATATCTGGACCGAAACCATTGTTCATGCTACGAATTACCTTTGATAAATTGCTTAATTTTTTATCAAATTTTTCTAGAGTCCATTCTGATTTAGATTCAGGAAGAAACTCGTCATCTCCATCATTTTTTGGATCATCAACAGTATCAAATAGATTTTCCAGATTCCAGAAAGCAACGTAAAATTTCTCTTGAGCTTGACAAGCAATTAGTGTTATAGATAATATTGAGATAATTACTATTAATTTTGTCTTCATATTATTCACTTTCTTGGTTAAAGATGAAATTTTTCTTAGCAATATTAACTCTAATTTTTGTTTTAATAAATATACAGCAATTGACTTTTTGTCAAAATATAAATAGCAATTCAAGTCTAAAAGATAAATTTTGGAGTTGGACTATCGATTCTTATTATAAAGGTGCTAACATACACCCATTTGAAGTATTTACACCTTTCCTAGCGAGAAATAAGATAGAAAAGAACGACATCACATATCTTAAAGAGTTGGGGGCGAATCTAGTTGTTGCAAATTATCCTGGAGTATATCAATACTATCCTCCATATCAATTGGATTCGTTTCATTTGAGAAATCTTGACAGAATTGTCCAAATATGTGAAGAAGTTAGAATGCCACTTGTTATTTCCATCAGGAGTGGACCAGGAAGATCTCTTTATAGTTTTTTCGATAAACTAAGAGAAGATGAAATTTTTTATCAAGACCCGGTTGCGAAAAAGAAGTACTTAGAAATGTGCACAGCAATAGCTGATAGATATAAACATGCTAATTCCATTGTGGGAATTAACTTTTTACTAGAGCCTCACGCTGATCAGCCCGTCTTTTACCCGGAAGTTAGCGATAGTCTACACTATGAATTCCTTAATGAATTAATCTTAAATGTTAGAAAGGTCAATGCTCACTTGCCAATAATTGTTCAACCTCAAAGTTGGGGCTCACCAAAAAAATTTTCTTTCTTAAGAAAATTTAACGACTCTTTAATAGTTTATAGTTTTAATATGTATTTTCCATACGATTTTACAAATAAGAAAGATAGTAGTGAATATCCCGGGTTTTATGAAATTGATGGAATAAGGGTTCTTGTTGATTCAGTTTATCTTGTAGAATATCTTTCAGATGTGATTAAATTTAAAGAGACTCACAAAGTTCCAATATTTGTTAATGAATATGGTGGAATTAAAAATAAAAAAGGAATGGTGGATTACATTCGCCACTTACATCAAATTTTCATAAAACAGGGATTTCATTTTGCTTTATATGTTTACAAAAGTAATTGGGGTGAATTGGACGGTAGAACTTTCGGTGATTTCAATTATTTTGAAGAGCTAAAGGATGAACCATCAGAAGTCGAAGGTATTAAGCTACTGAAAGAAGAATTTATAAAAGTATGGAAAAAATGATTTAATCAATTTTCAATAATGCAAAAGCAACTACATAATGATTGCAATGAGAGATTGATATTAAAATTTTTTCTGTTGAATTTCCTTTATAAAACACTTTAGGTTTGCCATTTACATCATTTCGAATTTCAATATCTTTTAACATTATACCTTTTCCAAATCCAGTTCCTAAAGCTTTAATTACAGCCTCTTTAGCTGCAAATCGTGCTGCAAAATGTTGCGATGGCTTTGCTTTTGACAGGCAATAACGAATTTCTTCGTCACTAAAAACCTTCTTTAAAAATTTCTCACCGAATTCGGATATTATTTCCGCTACGCGATCAATTTCAATTATGTCAACACCAATTGATTCTGTCATTTTTATAATCCTTTTGCAAGTCCATAACCTCTAGGGTCTGTCATACCGTAAATATAATTGGTTTTGTCGTCTACAAAAATTAATTCAATTCTCCCTATGTAATTTCGTGGTTTTAATACGTGCCCGAAGGAAGTTAATTTTTCAATTATTTCAGGTGTTAAAGAATATGGTTCGTAATAAACTTCATCTGGAATCCATTGATGGTGAATTCTAGGAAAACTAACGGCATAAAAAGGGTTCATTCCAAAATCGATTACATTCATTATGACTTGAACAACGGAACTAATAATCATTGAACCTCCAGGTGAGCCAAGAATTAAAAAGGGCTTATTATCTTTAAGAATTATTGTGGGAGTCATAGAACTCAACATTCTTTTACCGGGTTCTATGGCATTTGCATCTTTTCCAATCAACCCAAATTGATTTTGAACTCCTGGCTTTATTGAAAAATCATCCATTTGATTATTTAATAAAAATCCAGCTCCATCCACAACCACGCTAGAGCCAAAAGTAGAATTGATTGTTGTAGTCACACTAACAGCATTACCATATTTATCTAAAACTGAATAATGAGTTGTTTCTAAGCTTTCGTTAAATAAAAGTTTTTTTGTGTTTACATCATATGTGCCAGTAGCTATACCGAATTTAATATCGTCAAAAATCTTTTTTGCATAATCTTTTGAAGTAATGAGTTCTACAGGGACTTTCACGTAATCTGAGTCGCCAAGATATTCAGCTCTATCAAAATAAACGCGTTTGAGAGCTTCAATTAAATAGTGAATGTGCTTGAGACCGTTATAATCTTCAGGTTTTAGATTTAAATTTTCTATGATATAAAGTGTCTGAATCAAAGCAATTCCACCAGAACTTGGTGGACCCATGGAAATTATTTTATATCCTCTGTAATTTCCAACAACAGGGTTTCTTTCAACACAACGATAATTCTTCAGATCGTCGTAAGTTATATAACCTCCTTCCCGTTGCATTTGACTTACAATAAGATGTGCCACTCTACCTTCATAAAATCCTTTTCGACCATATTTTTTAATGAGTTTTAACGTTCCGGCTAAGTCTTTCTGTTTGAATAAATCTCCTTCAGAATATTTCTCTCCATTTTTTGTAAATATTTTTTTTGATGAATTATAATTCATAAAGTTTTCAAAATTAAAGTTAAATGATTGTGCCATTTCATAGCTGAGCTTGAAACCTTTTTCAGCCAATCGAATGGCTGGAGAAATTACTTCACTTAATTTCATAGTGCCATATTTTTCTAGAGTATAAATTAAACCATCAACAGTACCTGGAACACCTGCTGAAGTAATTCCCTTTTGAGATAAGTGTAAAAGAGGATTTCCAGACGAATCCAGATACATATTTCGATGAGCTGAAAGAGGGGCCTTTTCGCGAAAATCAATAGTGGTTGAAAATCCATCATTACGATAGTATACCAGAAAACCACCGCCACCAAGATTACCTGCTTGTGGATATGTAACTGCCAGAGCAAAACCTACAGCCACTGCTGCATCAATTGCATTGCCACCTTTCTTTAATATTTCCACACCTACCTCGGTTGCAAGGTTACTGGCTGAAACAACCATCCCGAATTTTGAACGGGCTAGTTGTGCTTCTAAATCAAATGGTATCAAAAGAATCGATAAAACTAAGACAAATAGAATTTTAGTTCTCATTATTTAAACAGTCTAATTTTTGCGTCTACTTTTATACCTTTATCACCGAGTTGTTCCGTTAGTATCTTAGTTATCACATCAATTCTTTCTATGCTAACTTTTAGTTTTTCTATGGATTCTTTATCGTACAGCAATCGCCCAATGTTGTTCTCTTGATTTGTAGTTTGTTCAATTAAAAATTTTATCTGTGTAGAAATATCATTTAAGTTTTGAATTAAATTTTTAGATTCGTTTAGAAACACAGTTAAAGTGTCAGCATTTTTTGATATATAATTTTCTGCTCGATCGGTTAACTCAAAAATATTTTTAACAATTGAATTCAGATCATTTTGATTTTGTTTAAAAAAGTCGTTCAAATATTTTGATGTAGTTTCTAGATTTTTAATTGAAGACTTTAAGGAAGATATTAGTTCTTGATCAGATAGTTGGTTGTTTAATTTTTCAATTAAAATTCGAGTATCGGTTATTATCAATTTTAAGTCTTGCTCAACATTCCCCACCATTGATAATGCTCCCGGTATGTCCGTTGAAAGATTTCCAGTCAAAATATTGTTGATATTAAAAGGTTCATCACTTTCACCTGGTTTTATCTCAATCTTTTTTCCGCCCATTAAATCCATCATTTCAACCTTTGCCTTAGCGTCTTTCTTTAATGTAACAAATCTGGGTATTAAACCTTCCACTATTACACTGTTTCCGTCTAAAATTATATTTTTAACTTTGCCCATCTTTACGCCATTTATTGTTATATGATCACCAATTTCAAGTCCTGAAACAGAATTAAATTTCATTTTAACTACATAATAATCGCCAGCAATTGTAATTCGCTTTGCCCAACCAAGAATCCAAATCAATATTATAAATGCAAGAATGGTCGTTAAACCAACCTTAACATTTGTTTTTCGATTCTCTTTCATTATATAATCCACTTTATTTATTTGAAAGCAATTTTTATTGGAACAATAAGTTAAATCATTTTAGCTAACAAGAAATTTAATATCATACATCAGCTAAAACTTTTAATCTTTATTATCCTTTTGCTACTACTCTACTTCTTGAATTAAACAATAATCTACTTGGCTTTTACTTCTTGTAACTTTTTAATTAAAACCTTTTCGATTCTTTTTTCAGTTACTTCTTTTACCTCGAATCTGTATCGTTGAAATTCGATGAAATTATTTTCGTCAGGTAAATCTTCAAATTGATGTAACAGAAATCCGCCAAGAGTATCAAAGTCATCATCTTCTGTTTTGAGTTTTATATTCAGTATTGGTTCCAGATCACTAATTGAGATTTTTGCATCAACTAAATATGTATCTTCGCCAATCTTGATGAAAAAGTTTTTGGATTCTTCGGGTGCTGAAAATCGGTTAACAACTTCTGATAAAATATCCTCCATGGTTACAAGACCAGCAGTGCCACCAAATTCATCAACAACTATAGCAATGTGAATTTTCTTCTTCTGAAATTCACTAAACATTTCATCAATCTTTTTTGATTCGGGTACAAATATAACTGGTCTTATCATCTTAGAAATATGAAAATCTTCTTTTTTGAGTTCTTGTTCGCTCTTTAAGGATAAATAACTAAGAAAATCTTTTATGTAAATAAAACCTTCGATGTTATCTATATTTGAGCGGTAGACAGGCAAACGTGAGTGATTAGAATCAAGAAATTTTTTTATACAATTTTCCAATGATTCATTTATTTCAACTGCTACCATTTCAGTCCGATTAGTCATTACTTCACGAACAGTTGTTTCACCAAGTTCAATTATACCACTAATCAAGTCATGTTCATCCTTTTCAATTGCACCAAATTCTTTACTAATGTCAGCGAGAGATTTTAATTCATCTGTTTTTATTGACATTAAATTTTTGTTCCTAAGTACTCCTTTAGGAAACACGTTAGATATGAAATAAAAAGCATAAGTTATAGGTGATAACAATGAAAATATCCAGTTTAATGGATAACAAGCGATCAAAATATATTCTACAGGATAACGGTTTGCGATTATCTTAGGGATTATTTCGCCTATTAGTAAGAGTGCAATAGTCAAAAGAAATATTTCAATTGCTATTAAAACATCTTCATTTAAGTTGAAATGATGAGCTGCTTTTACTGTAAGAAAAGCTAAGATGATTGAAATAGCCACATTCGCTAAGTTATTTCCAAATAGAATTGTAATTAAAACTTTTCTTGGAAATTCGAGAAGTCTTGAAATTATTTTTGCTGCATATGGTTTTTTCTTTGAGATTAAAAGTAACTTTTTTTCATCAATAGAAAAAAGAGCTACCTCAGACGCTGAAAAAAATGCAGAGACTGCAAATAAACTCAATGCAATAAAGAATTGGATTAACCAATCAGTATCCAAAAATTCACCTCACATTTGTTCGACACTAAAATGGGATATCTTCCTCAGATTCCTTAATTGAAGTATCATCAGATGGAAGTTCTACATCTTCATCTATTTTAACTTCTTCGGATTCAATTTCACCTTCAGGTGGTTTATCCATAAGTTGGATACTGTCAGCCCAAATTTCTGTAACATATCGTTTAATATTTTGTTTGTCGACAAAATCTCGTTTAGTAATTTTACCTTCGAGATAAATTCTTCTACCTTTCTTCATATAGTCTTTTAAATTTTCTGCGAGTTTTCCAAAAGCCACGATATCATGCCAGGTTGTGGATTTTTCCCAGTTACCATCAATGTTCTTTACATTTTGATTAGTTGCTAAGCTAAACTTCATTACGCAGAGACCATTGTTGGTATATCGGACTTCTGCATCTTTTCCAACATACCCAATTAAAATAACTTTATTTAATGTAAATGCCATGTTGAAACTCCTATATTGTTAAGAATTTTACCTAGTTTAATATATTAAATATTTAATTCTTTGTAAATCAAATGATGCAAGGCTCAACCATTAATTTAACGAGAAGGAAATTTTAAGAATTAATTCCTCGTTTTTTGTTAAAAGTTTAAAGTTAAATAAGTGGGCGTCAACATACGCGTCGACTAAGTTTAAGAAATAAGTAAGTCCAAGATAGATTGCAAACAAATCTCTTTGATCACGGTAAAACTCTCTAATTCTTCTTAAATTTTCATTAGGCAAACCAACTGAAACTGATTGCATGTATAAATTTTTATAGTTATGATATTCTTTATTATTATTATTCCAATTATAACCAAACCAAACAAATAATCCCCAGACTACTGGTGCTTTCCAATAGGATTCATTATAAATCTGTCCAAGTCCCGGAAGTACACTTGACCTGAGTACTGCGCCCCATGGAGATTTTTGTTTAATAGTTGTTGTATCCGATTGCTGGCTAAATAATAAAGACGAAAGGAAAATGTTAGTGATAATGAGAATCTTTTGCATTTTTTAGAATTTCTATAATTCTTTCCATTTCTTCTCTTGAATAAAAGTAAATCAAAAACTCACCACTTCCGTCATTTCTTAAATTCATTTTAACGTTAGTACCGAATTTGAGTCGTAATGAGGAGATTATTTCATCTAAATTAGGATCGGTTATTTTTACTGGAGCATACGGTACTTTAACTTTTTTCTTTTTCTGTTTTGCTAATCTTTCAGCTTCTCTTACTGAGTTTTTTTCAGCAACTATTTTTTTCCAAAGATTTATTTGCTCTTCCTGATCTTCTACACTTAAAATTGCTCTTGCATGTCCGGGAGTAATTTCATTTTTAATTAAACTATTTTGAATTTCAGTGGGAAGCTTCAAAAGTCTTATATAATTTGAAATTGTAGACTTATCTTTAGCAGTTTTTCTAGCTATATCTTCCAAAGTTAAATTACATTCTTCGATAAGTCTTTTAAAGCCAATAGCTATCTCAATCGGATTTAATGTTTCTCTCTGTATGTTTTCAATTAGGGAAAGTTCGATAAGCTCTTCTTTAGTCTCAATTTTGATTATGTAAGCTGGTATCAAATCAAGACCAGCCATTATCGCGGCTCTTACTCTTCGTTCACCAGAAATCAATTGATATTTGTCATGAGATATTTTATGAACAGTGATTGGTTGAATGACACCGCTTTGTTTTATTGAATCAGCTAATTCTTGTAATGCTTGATAATTAAAATCAATTCTTGGTTGATATGGATTAGGTTCAATTCTATCTAGAGCTATTTTGGCAATAATATAATCTTTTTGAAAATCTTGATTTGCCTCTTTTTTAGTTTCTATATCAATCGCTCCAGGTATTAGAGCACCCAGTCCTTTACCTAAAACTTGTTTTGACTTCATTGGTTTTTTACCTCATTTTTGTTAGAAATTATCTCTTGTGCTAGCTGAAGATAATTTTGTGTGCCAGATGCTTGAGCGTCATAAAGAATTGCTGGTTTACCATGACTAGGTGCTTCTGAAAGTTTAACGCTTCTGCCTATCACTGTTTCATAAACTTTATCACCAAAGTATTTTCGTACTTCATCAGCTACCTGATGAGAAAGTCTTAATCGACTATCGAACATCGTAAGTAAAACTCCCTCAATTTCTAAACTTGAGTTGAAATGTTTCTTTACAATGTTAATTGTATTAAGAAGTTGCCCCAAGCCTTCTAAAGCAAAATATTCACATTGTACTGGAATTATGACTGAATCTGCAGCAGTTAATCCATTCAAAGTTAAAAGTCCAAGCGATGGTGGACAATCAATAAAAATGAAATCATAATTAGGTTTGAGAGAACGAACTTTCAAAGCGAGAATTTTTTCACGATTGGGTACTTCTACAAGTTCGACTTCTGCTCCAACCAAATTTATGTTTGATGGGATCAAATCAAGATGATTTATTTCAGTGCTTAAAATAACTTCTTTGGGATTAATATCGTTAATTAGAATATCGTAGATACTTTTGTTATTTTTATCGAATCCTAAACCAGACGTGGAGTTGGCTTGTGGATCGATATCTATCAAAAGCACCTTTTTTTCGAAGACCGCGATACTTGCTGCAACGTTTATAGCAGTAGTTGTTTTACCAACTCCACCTTTTTGATTTGCAATAGCTATTATTTTTCCCATTTACTTAATGAGCTCCAATTATAATTCAATCGTTTCTCCAAAGTTTAATTTTCTGGCTTTCTTATTCATTTTAAGTACTTCTTCTACAAATTTGTCAGCATCAGCCTTTATCACTGGAAAAGTGTTATAGTGCATTGGAATAGTAAGTTTTGGATTAAGGAACTCAACAGCTTTTAATGCATCTTGCAACCCCATTGTAAAGTTATCACCGATTGGTAGAAGTGCAACATCTATATTATACATTTCACCAATTAGTTTCATATCATAAAACAAGCTAGTATCACCTGCATGATAAATCGTCTTTCCATTCAAAAACAAAAGAATTCCTGCTGGTTCACCAAGGTACTCACCTTCACCTGAAGATGAACCATGGTGAGCTATAGTAAATTTTACTCTACCGAAAGGAAATTCGTAGGAACCACCTATGTGCATATTATGAGCTTTTAATCCTTTTGAAGCGACGTAATTAGCTAATTCGTTTACTGCTATAATAAGTGAATTGCATCTTTTTGCAATTTTTTCGGAATCACCATAGTGATCACCATGACCATGTGAAAGAACAATAAAATCTGCACTTACCTGATTGGCTTTTACCGGCGATAATGGATTTCCATCAAGGAACGGGTCTATTAAAATCTTATATTTATCGTGTTCAACTAAGAATGCTGAGTGACCAAAGTAAGTTAACTTAGTCATACTTCCTCCGTGATTTTTTACAAATATAGAATAAGTGAAAAAAATTTTCTGTTCATTTATTTTTTATTCCTTATCAAGATTTTTAAGATTAAATAATTTCGTTCTAAAGATTTTTCTTGAGAAAGCATCTTCCAGTTTTTGAGACAATTCTTCTTTAGAAAGCGAACGGTAAAGCTTACCGTCCTCGGCAAAAGACACACTTCCTGTTTCTTCAGAGATAATGATGCTTACAACATCAGCTTGTTCTGTAATTCCTAAACCTGCCTTGTGACGCATTCCAAGTTGAAAACCTTCAATAATATTATGAATACTTAAAGGTAATGTACACCGCGCTGCTTCAATTGTGTTGTCAAGGATTACAATTGCTCCATCATGTAAGGGTGATCGTGGATTGAAAATAGACACAATTAAAGAAGCAGAAACTCTTGCACCAATTTGAATTCCTGTTTCAATTACACCTTTTAATCCAGTGGTTCGGCAAAGTACAATTAAACCACCCCATTGTTTATCAGAGAGCTCATATGAAGCAGTAACTATTTCCTTTATCGTTTGTTTGGCTTCGGACTTTAAGTAATATCCAAATAATTTATTGCGACTTAAAAGCAATAACAATCTTCTCAGTTCAGGTTGAAATAAAATGACAAAAACAATAACCCAAATATCAGTTACAAGCTTTAAAAGGAATCCCATAGCCTTTAAATTAAGGGCACGAGCTCCAAAAGATAATATTAATAAAATCACAATGCCCATAAATATTTGCGAAGCAATAGTTCCTTTCATATGCTTATATATTAAATAGAAAAGGTAAGCAACTAGAACTACATCTATCAAATCAAGTAATTTAATCGTTAAAAAATCAATTCTAAAAATTTCAATCATGTTTACTCTAAAACTATTTTATCAGGGTTTTGAATTGCTTCAATTATCTTCTTTGTTTCTATTGCTTCATTAACATCATGAACACGGATTATATTTGCAGCTTTTATGAGAGCTACCGAATTAGATGCTATTGTGCCCGTTAGCCTTTCTTTAGGTTCTTTGTTAAGTAATTTACCAATGAATGATTTTCTACTTAAGCCAACTAAAATTGGATAGCCTAGAAATTTTAATTCTTCTAATCTCTGAATTATTTCATAGTTATCTTTTAGACGTTTTCCAAAGCCTATCCCAGGGTCAACAAAAATCTTATTGAGTGAATGCATCTCGGCTATTCGAATGCTATAATTTAACTCATCAAAAATTTCTTGCATTACATCGTCATAATTTGGATTAATTTGCATAGTTTTTGGAGTTCCACGAATGTGCATTAGAATTATGGCTGAATTATATTCTGAACAAATGGTTGGGAGTGCTCCATCAAATCTAAATCCACTAATATCATTAATTATATGCGCACCAATATCTAAACATTTTTTCGCTACTGTGCTTTTATAAGTGTCAATTGAAACAACTACATTTTTTTTAAGAGCATATTCAACTGCAGGTAAAATTCTTTCAAGTTCAATTTCGGCAGGAATAGGTTCTGAGCCCGGTCGTGTTGATTCACCACCAATATCAATAATGTCTACTCCTAAGTCAACAAATTCATCTATTCGACTTTTTGCTTTATTATAATCAATGTACTCACCTCCATCATAAAATGAATCAGTTGTAATATTGAGTACTCCCATAACGTATTTTTTTGAATTGTCAAATTTTCTATTTGATATTTCATAATAAAAATTCTCGCTTTGTTTGAAATTATTTAATAATTCCAGGGTTAAGTTAGCAGCGTATTCGTCAACATTAAAGATTGCACTTGAAATCTTTTTATATAAGTTTAAATCACCAAAAATTACAAGTGATTTTCTATCTAATAAAATATGTGAATCAACAAATTCAGGTAATGAACTTTTAATTATACCCAAGCGGGAAAAATCTTGAGTTTCGTACGAGAGTGAATATAATGGATAAAAAAACTTATCGGCGATTTTTGAATCGCCGATAAGCTTTACAACCGAACTTTTGTTAATATGATATCTAATTCTTACTTTCATCTCACATATTAATCGATTTCTAAATCTGAAATTTCAGAATGTTTAACTTTACCTTCTTTCAATGTTACAAGCACATTAAATTGTTCATCCATAACCACTATATCTGCATCCATGCCTGCTGCCAAAATCCCCTTTTGACGTTGAATTCCAAGAACTTTTGTTCCATTCAGTGAGGCCATTCGAACCGCGTCAGTTAATGGTACTCCGACTTTCTCATGCATAACTCTAACGGCCTCTTCCATCGTAAGTGTACTTCCTGCAAGAGTTCCATCTTCGAGGTATGCTTTCTTATTTTTTACGTAAACTTTTTGATCAGCAAATTCATATTCACCATCGGGCATACCTGCGGCTCTTATTGCGTCTGTAATTAAAATAATCCCACGTGTTCCTTTTAGTTTGTAAATCAATTTCATAATAACAGGATGGACGTGAATTCCATCAGCAATCAATTCTATTTTAAGTTCGTCTCTTAAAAATGAAGCGGCAAGAACTCCAGCGTCACGATGATGAAGTGGACGCATTGCGTTGAAAATATGGGTTATATGAGAAGCTCCATTATCAATGGCAACTTCGATTTCTTCGTATGTAGCTTCAGAGTGACCAATGGAAAGCACAATTCTATCTTGAGCAGCGTATCTCATAATTTCTATTGCACCGGGAAGTTCAGGAGCAATTGTCATAATTTTAATAAAACCTCGTGCGGCGTCTCGCAAGCTTAACCAACTTTCAAGCTCTGGTTTCCAAAGATATTCTTCGTTCATTGCCCCTTTCAATTTAGGATTTATATAGGGGCCTTCCATATGTATCCCAAAAATATTTGTATCATTATTATTTTCAATGTAATGAGCAATACGCCGCATATCTTTAATTAATAAATTAAAGGGTTTTGAATATAATCCTGCAAGTAAAGTTGTGGTACCATGTTTAAAGTGAAATCGGGAAATTGTATCCAATGCAGTTGGATCGTCCTCATCTGCAAACCCTTTTCCTTCTCCTCCATGACATAGCAAATCAACAAAACCTGGTGTGATTATCATTCCTGAAGCATCTATTACTTTTGCATTAGATGGTATATCAACATCTTCAGATTTACCTAATTCGAAAATCTTTTTTCCTTCAATTACTATCGTGGCTGGTTCAATACATCTAAATGGTGTAATTACTTTTCCACCAACGAAGGTAAGTTTCATTTTAATTTGGTCTCCTTTTGACGATTTATTATTATGCTTTTTAATTCCTGAGTTGTTTGAATAGGATTTGTGCTTTTGAAAATTGACGCACCAGCAACAATTATCTCAGCTCCTGCATTCAGTACATCCTCAATATTATCTAAACCTATTCCACCATCGACTTCAATTAAAAAATCATAATTATGTTTTATTTTTATTTCCTTTAGTTGTTCAATTTTTTTTAAGGAATAAGGAATAAATTTTTGTCCACCAAATCCGGGATTTACGCTCATCACTAATACTAAATCAACGTTCTCCAGAACTGATTCAATCATTTTAACAGGTGTTGCAGGATTAATGCTAACTCCAGCCTTTAATCCTAACTCCTGTATGCTTGAAATGGTCCTATGTAAATGTATTACTGCTTCTTGATGAACTGTTAAAATATCAGCACCAGCATTATAATAATCATTTAAATATTTATCTGGATTTACGATCATTAAATGCACATCTAAAGGGAGATTTGTAATTTTATTCAATCCTCCAATTACAATTGGACCAAAAGTCAAATTAGGGACAAATAATCCGTCCATTACATCACAATGAATCCAATCAGCACCACCAACTTCTAAAATTCTGATCTGTTCTTTTAAATCCGAAAAATCAGATGATAATATTGATGGTGACAACAATCCCATTTATTCGATAATCTCCTTTTCGTTTATTTTTTCCTTCACTACAATTAGATCTATTCGAGTTCCCTCTGGTACATGTGAACCAGATTGCGGATTTTGATAGACAATTGTATTAGGAAGTAAGTCAATGGATGGTTGATAAATAATTTTTCCTAATGTTAAACCTTTAGCCTCAATTATTTTTCTTCCATCATTAAAACTTTTCCCAACTAAATTAGGCACTTCAACCTCACCTAAAAGTGAACCGCTACTTATATGAAAATTAATTACACTCCCTTTTTCAACTTTTTCTCCGGGTGGAATCGATTGATTAACAATCAATCCTTTTGGTGCTTCGGTTAGAGTATCTTCTATAATATCACCAAGTGTTAATCCAACTTTAGTGACTAAAATATTAGCTTCACTTAGTGATTTATATCTGAAATCCGGGACATTAACCAGTACATTACCACTACTTATAATTAAATATACTCTTCGCCCGATTTTTACTTCTTGATTCGCTTTTGGCTTTTGTAAAATTACCGTTCCTTTTGGAAAACGATTATCAAATCTTTCACCACCATCTACTGGAACTAAACCTGCATTGGATAGCACAACTCTAGCCTGTTCTAAAGTCATTCCAGTTACATTGGGAGTTTTAACAATCTCATCTCTAACATACCATGGCATAATGACTTTATCAAAAAGTAGAATTATTGCTATCAAAACAATAAAGAAGATGAAAAGTTTTTTTGGTTTCATAATTGAAGTTTGAATACTGATAATCGTTCAAATATAAATATCACTTAAAGAAATTCAAAAATTTGTAAAAATTTTATCTGCTGAGTGTAAATTGATAATAAAAAATTTTACACCTGTTGTTTTTATTTTGAATAATCGATTAAAGTTTTCAAGTTAATTATTAAAACAGTTTTGGTTTTAGTCTGGAATTTAATTCATAAAAAAATTTTTTTATTTCTTTTTCTGCAAATTTCATTTACTTAACTTTGAAAAAATTTATTGCTTAATGGAGGAATAGAAAATGGATATTAAAATAATTCAATCTGAATTAAAGAAAATGGGATTGGATGGTTGGTTATTTTATGATTTTCATAACCGCGATCCAATTGCCTATAAAATTTTAGGACTTGAAAATAAACATACAACTCGTCGATGGTATTATTTTATTCCTGCAAAGGGCGAACCTAAAAAGCTTGTATCTGCCGTTGAATCAACAAAATTAGATGCATTGCCTGGTAAGAAATTCATATATCTTCCATATGAAGAACAGCATAAACTTTTAGAAAAAATTCTTGGTTCGGCGAAAAGAGTTGCAATGCAATATTCTCCAAAGAACAACATACCATATATTTCACTCGTTGATGGTGGTACGATTGAACTAATAAAAAGCTTCGGGATAAGAATTGTTTCATCTGCAAACTTAGTTTCCATTTTCGAAGCTTTAATCGATGAAAGAGGTTACGAACTTCATAAAGAAGCTCAAAAAGATATTGATGAAATACGAAAACTCGCCTTTAAAAAAATAAGAGAAACTATTGATTTAAATCAGCAACTGAATGAATTCGAATTACAACAATTTATTTTGGAGAGATTTAAAGAAAGAAATCTTGTTACCAGCTCAGCTCCAATTGTTGGTATTAATGACCATCCTGCGGATCCTCATTTTGAACCAAAACCTGATGGTTACGTTTTCAAAGAAGGAGACACTGTATTAATTGATTTGTGGGCAAAGAAGAATGTTGAAGGTGGCATTTATTATGATATAACATGGGTTGGGTATGTTGGAAATGAACCACCAATTAAATATGTAAAAATATTTGAAGTAGCAAAAGACGCCCGTGATGCTGCAATTAAATTCATTCAGGATTCCCTTGCTAAGAGAAAGAAAATTTATGGATGGCAAGTTGATGATGTTGCCAGAACTGTAATTAAGAAGGCAGGTTTTGGTAAATATTTTATCCATCGAACAGGTCATTCGATTGGAGCAGAAGTTCATGGAAATGGTCCAAATATAGATAATCTAGAAACTAAAGATGAAAGAGAATTAGTGCCAGGTTGTTTGTTCTCTATCGAGCCAGGTATTTATCTACCTAATGAAATGGCAGTTAGAACAGAGGTAAATGTTTACATCAATAAAAATTTTACTGCAGAAGTTACCGGAGAAATTCAAAAAGAGATTATTTTAATATAAAAACAAATTGAGGATTGACTGTGAAAATAAAACAAAAACTTACTGAGGTAATTCAAGGCTTTCAAATGCCTTTTTGGGTCGCCAATATAATGGAATTGTTTGAACGTATCGCGTATTATGGACAAGCAACAATTCTAAGTGTTTTCTTGCGTGATCATTTGAAATTTGATGAAGTAACCGCTGGTAAACTTTCCTCTACCTTTGGAGGGTTGATATATTTTTTACCGGTTTTTGCTGGTGCTCTTGCTGATAAATTTGGGTTCAGGAAATCATTTATGTTTGCATTCTCTGTTTTAGCTATTGGATATTTTTTGATCGGTTCTACTGGAATGACTGCTTTCAATTCCATTTATTCGGGTTATGATAAATTTTTCATTTTAATGTTGATTTTAATTTTCACAGCTATTGGTGGTTCATTCATTAAACCGAGTGTTCTTGGTACAATCGCTTTAACTTCGAAAGAAGAATTTAAATCATTAGGATATGCGATTTATTACTGGTTAGTAAATATAGGTGCAGCTATTGGGCCTGCTATTGCATTTGTAATTCGTGGAAATATGGGAATTGAGTTTGTGTTTTTAATCTCATCAATAAGTTGTCTACTAATGTTTTTTGCTACGTTGTTACTTTACAAAGAACCCGCAAATAGTTATATAAATGAATTAAGACCCACACTAAAACAACAAATTGTTAATCTTTTAAAAGTTTTAGTTAACCTTAAATTCATCATATTTCTTTTGATATTTTCACTTTATTGGTTAATGTTCTGGCAGATTTTTATTGTCGTTCCATACTACATAGTAGATCATATTGATCCACATGCTCCTTTTGAAGTAATTGAATCAATGGGAGCATGGTCAATAATCTTATTTCAATTGATTGTAAACAGGCTTACTAAAAACGTTCCCACCATACATGCTATAATTCTAGGATTTTTCACATCGAGTTTGAGTTGGTTAGTAATGTTAGCATATCCGTCAATTCCAACAATTATAGCAGGTATTGTTGTTTTTTCATTGGGAGAAATGACCCAGGCTCCCCGTTATTATCAATATATTGCAGATCTTGCGCCAAAGGGACAAGAAGCATTATTCCAAGGTTATGCGTTTTTACCCATAGCAATTGGCTGGTTTGTAGGAGGCACTTTTGGCGGATGGCTTTATAAATCCTATGGCAAAGTCAGTGATCTGCATGATGAGTTGTTTCTAATTTTATTCGGAATTGGTATAGTTGCCACAGTGCTTATGTTTATTTATCATATTGTGTTGATAATATTGAAAAATATTGAATTGAAAAGATCGAAAACAAAAAATGTTTGACAACTTTTTTTTTCTAAAGAGAGTCAGCAAGGAGTTAAATGAAAGACTGACAGGATTTAAATTTTTTCGATCAATTAGTCAATCAAAGAATGAAATAGTTACAGGATTTTATTCAGAAGAAACTGAACAATTTGTAATTTTCACTTTTCAACAATTACCATCTTTGATCTACTTAAAGAACCACTTCGCATTTGCCAAGAAGAATTATGCTGAGTTTTTTGAAAGACTTAAAGATAAAACTTTAAAGAATATTTCTATCGGTGATTTTGAAAGAAATATCATTTTTGATTTTAGTTCGGAAAAATTAGTTTTTATGTTTAGAGGTCCTCATTCGAACGTGGTGCTTATTGATAAAAATAACATGATTATTGAGAGTTTTAAAGATTCCTATGCCCTAACTGATAAAAATTTCTTCGAAACTTTTCCGACAACATCTTTTGACCGAGATAATTTTTCAAATGAAACTAAATTCAATTGCTCTTTTACAAGTGATGATTTTCAATCAAACTTATTAAAAAAGATTTTAGGTAAGGAGTTATTAAAAGAGATAACTTTTAGGAGTAAAAATTTTAATCGAAGTTATTTTGAAACTTTTAATGAGGTAATTTTTGAAATCGAAAATTTTCCCTTGCATATCTATAGCGATAACACTTGTTCATCCTGTGAGCTTAAACATAAAAATCTAGAATTCAGATTGGCAGAAAACTTTTTATCAGAGTATCCAAAACTTTATTTTTTAATTCAGAAAGATCAAACTCTAAAAAATGCCAAAAGCTCATTACTGAAAAAGATGAAGAGCGATTATGAAAAATTGTTTTCTAAACATCAGGAACTAAATAAGCCTGAAAATTTTATAGATCATTCGGAAGAATTCAGAACAAAGGGCAATTTAATTCTTATTCACGCAAACGAAATAAAAAAAGGAACAAAAATTTTTAAAACATCTTTTGATAATCGTGACTATACAATTAAACTTGATGTAACAAAATCCCCGTTTGAGAATGCCGAGATATATTTTGAAAAAGCGCGTGAAGAAACTAAAAGATTAGAAGCTTTGAGAAATTTACTTCAGAAAACTGAACAGGATTTAAATGAGATAAAAGAAAAAATAAATGAAATAGAAAATTGTATGAATTTAGAGGAATTAAAAAGCTACTTTAAACCTTTGCCCAAAAGTTCTGAAGGTTCAATTCAAAGGTATTTTCGTCATTTTGTAATTGATGACAAATATCATGTTTATATTGGAAAAGATAGTAAATCAAACGATATACTTACATTTGAGTTTGCAAAAAGTGACGATTTATGGTTACATGCACGAGGGGTTAGTGGCTCTCACGTTATAATTAAAAAAGAGAACAAAAAGGAAACAATTCCAAAGCAAATTATAGAAAAAGCTGCGACTTTAGCTGCTTATTTCAGCAAAGCAAAACACTCAAAGTTAATTCCTGTGAGTTATACAGAGAAAAAGTATGTTATTAAACGTAAAGGAATGCTTCCAGGTACTGTTCAGTTGCAGAGAGAAAAAGTCATTATGGTTGAACCCAAAATCCCATCTGATGCAAAACAAGTACAGGAAAAATAAAATGATTACCCCGGTAAAGTTTGTTGAAGGAGAAAAAGTTTACCTACGCCCAATCGAAGAGCAAGATTTACAACTTATCTATTTTGGCAAGAATAATCCCCTGGTTAGAGAAACCTTATTTTTGTTTTATCCAATTACACTTGAACAAGTGAAGCAAGAAATCACCACTTATATAACGTCTAAGGAAAATTTATACTTTACAATTGTTGAGAAGAAAACAGATATTCCTATAGGGCAGACTGCATTTGTTAGAATAGATTATGTAAGTCGTATGGCTACGTATTTCCTCGCAATTTATAACCCAAATTACTGGTCAAAAGGTTACGGTACTGAAGCTACAAAGCTAATGGTTGAGTATGGATTTGATATCTTAAATCTTAACCGAATTCAACTGCATGTTGCCGTTGAAAATCAGTTTGCAGTTCGAGCATATAAAAAGTGTGGATTTATAATTGAAGGGACTCTGCGTGAAGCAATGTATCATCACAACAAGTACTGTGATTTTTATTTAATGTCGATTTTACGTTCCGAATTTTACAAAATGAACGTAATGGATAAAAAAATTAAATATAAAAAGGAGAAAAAATGAAAAAACTTCTCTTAGCCTGTTTAAGCATTCTATTTTTATTTAGTTTATCATTCTCACAAGAAGAAGACACAGTTAACATTCACAACGAAAAAATAATTAAAAGAAAGTCTGAATCCTCTGACTTTTCGTTTAGATTTAGAAGAGGAGATAACCCATTTCTTAAGATTAATTATGGCTTAAATTATTTCAAACATGCACAAGCTAAAAATGAATTTGAAACAATTGGCGGAATTCAACTTCAAATTGGTTACTTTAGAGAGAAATCTTTAAGACCAAAATTTATAGTAAATCAAACGGAAAGATTTATTACTTTTAGATTGATTTCAGAGAATTTTTATAATGAAGATTCCTATAAAGGTATTAAAGTAAAAACAAATCTATTTGGATTAGGTCAGAATAAAAATTATGGCTATAGAACCAAAAACTTATCTTTTTTACTTGGTACAGGTCGCGAGTTTAATTGGTCATTCAATAAATTTGATAAAAATTTAATGGGTGTGGATACACTTATTCTTGGCATCTATGATAACAACGTAATGAAATTCGGTGAAGCTTATAACTCAAATATTTCAATAAGAGCTTTTGATTTTGTAAGCCTTGATTTAAACTATAATTACGGTTTAATATTCCCCCGTCACCTTTTCTTGAAACACATTGGTAGCTTAATTATTGAAGAAGCAGTTACTGAAATCTTGAGATCTTTTATTGATAAAGTTTTTAAGAGTCGCCCATTTGCTGGACCAGTTGTTAATTTCGTGCTTAAATCAACACTAGCTTTTGCATTTTATGAATTAAAAAAGGAGCGAATGAATTGGCCCATAAAAACTGCCAGTCCCCTATCTTATGACTTTTATAATTTGGGGTTGAAATTTTCTTTTTAGCGAGTTTGCTCCTTAATCCAGGCCCTGATTTATTTTTCAGTCAGGGCTTTTAATTTTGAGGCGTATGATTAAACAATTCAAATTATTAATTGAAGGTTATGCTTCTATTGTTGCGAATGAATGGATTGTAAACTCCTCAACTTGTTTTATAGAAACGGATAGCTCGAAAATTATTGTAGACCCCGGGTGTAATTCCGATTTATTGCTTCAAAAACTCTTTGAGAATAATATAGACGTAAACGATATAAATTTTATCTTCATAACTCATTCGCACATCGATCATATCTTAAATTTCAAACTTTTCCACAATGCAAAATTACTCGATGGTTATTTTCTTTATGATGGTGATAGATTAGTTATTCACAATTCAGCAATTTTCAATGATATTACAATTCTACAAACTCCAGGACACACAAATGACCACTGCTCTATGATTTTCGAATTTAACAATATTAAAATTGCCATTGCTGGAGATGTTTTTTGGTGGAGTGATAATGAAGAAATCAAATTTGATACGATTGATTTGATTTACAGGGAAGATAAATTTGCAAGTGATTTCAATCAACTTGTGGAATCAAGAAAACTGCTTGTATTGAATTCTGAATTGATAATACCGGGCCACGGCAAGAGTTTTCCGACAACCAAACTGAGAGAAAAATTATGATTAAAAAATTTTTCCAATTAGATGAATTAAACACAACATTATCTCGTGAAATCATCGCAGGTTTTACAACTTTCATCACAATGGCATACATTATTATAGTGAATCCTAAAATTTTAGAAGTTGCCGGCATTCCGTTTGGTCCATCTCTTCTTGCTACTGCATTGACAGCATCATTTGGAACATTAATGTTGGGTGTCTTTGCAAAAAGGCCCTTTGCAATTGCGCCATATATGGGTGAAAATGCTTTTATTGCTTACACGGTTGTAAAGGTGTTAGGTTATTCGTGGCAAACTGCTCTTGGTGCAATTTTTATCTCGGGAGTATTATTCATCATTTTGACGTTAACAAAAATTAGAGTTTGGCTTGCAAAGGCAATTCCTGAAAGTCTGAAAATTAGTTTTGCAGTGGGTATTGGTCTGTTTTTAATATTCATTGGTTTAAATGAATGTCAAATTGTGCAGCTTGGAGTACCTGGAGCACCAGTGAAAATTAGTAATTTACATGAACCGGAAACATTACTTTCAATTTTTGGTCTGATTTTGATTTTCATTCTAACAACTAAAAATATTCATGGTTCAATTTTGATTGGAATAATTGCCACCACCTTACTTGCCTTTCTTTTTGGATTAATTTCATTTCCAAGTAGAATTATCAGTGCCCCTCCACCATTATCCGAAACTTTCCTTAAATTAGACATTGTTGGAGCTTTAAGCTGGGGATTTTTTTCCGTTATATTAACAATTTTCATTCTAGATTTTGTCGATACTCTTGGTACTTTGATTGGTTTAGGAATAAAAGCAGAACTATTAAATGAGAAAGGTGAGTTTCCTGAGCTAGAAAAACCAATGTTATGTGATGCATTATCAACATGTGTTGCTGCCACCTTAGGAACTACGACCGCAGGTGTCTATATAGAATCGGCTGCTGGGATTCAATCTGGTGGTAGAAGTGGATTAACTGCTCTAGTTGTAGCTATTCTTTTTTTGCTTTCAATATTTTTTGTTCCTTTTGTGGAAACAATTCCATCTTATGCATATGGACCTGCTTTAATCATTGTTGGAATTCTAATGATGAGTCCAATTAAACAACTTTCAGATAATGATTTGACTGAATTTATTCCAGCTTTAATGGTAATTTTTCTTATGAGCTTTTCTTTTAATATTGGAATTGGAATAACTGCAGGATTTGTTATTTATCCTATCTTGAAAATAGCTACAAATAGAGTCAATGAGGTTAAGCTTGGCTTGTGGATATTATTTATTTTCTCTATTCTCTTTTATATCTTTTATCCATATTAATCAAAATATTCACTTAGCTTGATCATAGCAGATTGGGCAATGATTTTTGCAACTTGTTCACGTGTATAAAATTCTGAGTTTATAACAAGATCATATAGCGATGGATCATCGATGTCTTTATAGAAAAATTGTTTAACATACTTGGTTCTGTTTTCATCTTCCTTTTTAATAAACCTTTTAGCTTCTTCTTCAGAATCGAAATGATAAATTTTCATAACCTGTTTGATTCTTGTTGGAAGAGGGGCAATTATTCTCACATGATATGTATTTGGTAATCTTTTCAGCACTATGTTTGATGCTCTTCCTACAATGATGCAATATCCAATTTGGGCAAGTTGAAGTAGTGTCTTGGACGTTTTTCGTACCAATGATATTGGAGATGGATGAATACCAAAAATTTCGTTCATTATAGATTCAACAAACCTGTGTTTTTTTTCTGTTAAATAGTCACTTATAACAGTAGGAAGTTTATGGTCTTCAATCACACGTTCAATTAATTTTTTGTCGAAAATCGCCCATTCACGATCTGGTCTTTTAGAATGAGATTTAATGTATTCAATTATTAACTCTGCAATTTCTCCAGCTGCAGCTCCAGTTTGTCTTGATATTGTAATGCAAGGTCCCGTTTTTATTTCTTCCTGTCTACTCTCTAATTCTTTTTTCTCTTTCGAGTGAGACTCTATGTAAAGTTTTGCCCGCATGTATGCGCCGCTTGTAAGCATAATAATCTCCTAATTTCCACTTAAAATTAATAAACATTGGATTCAACTTGAAATTTATCTTAATTATATTGAAAACGAATTAATCAAGTTTATCTTAAAAGAAAATCAGTCTAAGTTTAAGGTTTTGATTAATTTAAACCTATGCAACTAATATTAAGTCTATCATTTTAGAAAACCCAGGTAAATTGTGAAAAACCTCTTTACAATTTTTTTTATATTATTTTTCGCTGATAATTTAATTAGCCAGCCGAGAATAATAACGGGATTTGTTTTTGACAGTACCTCACAAAAACCATTAGTTTCAGCTCATGTTATTTTATCTTCCATCGATTTTGTTGACTTTCCTCACTATACAACAACAAATGAAAAAGGATTATTTGAATTTCGTGGCATTCCCCTTGGTAAATATTCACTTGAAATAACTTACCTGGGATATCAAAAATTCATTGATACTATTCAAATTAGATGGGGCATTATTAGGTTAGATACAATTTATTTAACTCCATCATTTGTCACTTTGAAAGAAGTTACAGTACAAGATAAAATTGTTCCGGTCGAACAAGTTGGAGATACACTTCAATTTAATGCCTCAGCATTTCAAGTCGCACCAAATTCAACATTGGAAGATTTAGTACTCAAATTTCCTGGTGTAGAAAAGGAAGAGAATGTCATCAGAGTTCAGGGTGAAGAAGTAAAAAAGGTGCTTGTTGATGGTAGAAGATTTTTCACTGAAGACCCAAATATTGCTTTGAAAACACTCCCCGCCGATATCGTTGAGAAAGTTCAATTATTTGATAAAAAAAGCGAAGAAGCTGAGCTTACAGGCTTTGAAGATGACCAAACTGTAAAAGCATTTAATGTGGTCACTAGAGTTGAAAAAAGACAGGGATATTTTGGCAAAGCAAACTTAGGATATGGTACAAATACAAGATATACTTCTGGATTAAATTACAATCAATTCAATGCATTGCAACGGTTATCTTTACTTGGAATAAGTAATAACATTAACGAATCATCCTTTACAATTAACGATTTAACCCAATCTGAATCGTTTGAACCCAGAAGAGGACAATGGCGTCAGGGTGGACGACAAGGTGGTGGAGGCCCAAACCAAAATCCTCTAAATTTTAATATAAATCTAGACGATGGTAATAATAATTTATATGCCGGTGGTGTTAATTACTCTCACCGAATTATAAATAAAGCTGAAATAAATGGTAGCTACATTATAACTCATATTAAAAATTTAAGTGATTCAAAAATTGCAAGGGAATATTTAACTGATTTATCTAATCTTTCAAAATATTCTGAGTCAAGATATAGTATATTGAAAAACTCAAATCATATAATAAGCATAGCTTTAGATTACTTTTTAGATACAAGTAATATAATTCGTATTCGACCAAATTTTGAATTGCATGGAAATTCATCCTCTGCCAATTCATTTTCAGAGAATTTTCTGAGTAATAATTTACTACTTAACTCAATTAACTATCTTCGTAATAATGAAGTTAGGTCGTATTCATTTAGAAACGAATTAATTTATAGTTACAGATTTCCCCGAAGAGGTAGAACACTAACGTTTAGTTTAAATACAAGGCTCAGTCAAAACAAATCAGATTATGAAATTAATTCAGAATATACCACATTTGATATTAATCGAAATCCGTTAATTGATACAACAATTCAGACATCAAACTTTTTGACCAAATCACTTAACTTAAGTACTACCTTCACATATACAGAGCCAATTGGTGATAAGAGCTTAATGAGAATACGTTTCACGCCATCATTAAGTCAAGATTCCAGGATTAGAGAGAATTTCATAATTGATAACAATAATTTTGCTTTCTATGACTCTCTAAATTCAAACTCCTTTGAAAATTTGAACTACTCTTATCGAGGTTCAATTTCTCACCAGTATAATGGGGGAAATTTTAGATTAGAAACAGATTTAATGCTTCAACTTCATCAAAGAATTTCTAAACAAAAATTTCCTCGGGAAATTTCCTTCAGGAATACATTTAGAGTTATTCTTCCATCATTTGAGTTATCATACAGAATCTCAGAATCAAAAAATTTGCGTGTAGAATACAATGCACGACCAAATATCCCTTCCATTTCTCAACTTCAAAATACGATAGATTTTTCGAACCCTCTTTTTCTCAGAACCGGTAATCCCGATCTAGATAAGTCTATTAATAATATGCTTCGAATTAGATATCTCACTAATAATCCATCAAGCGGTACTTTCACAGCTTTTAACTTAAACGTTAATTATTTGATAGATGATATAAGAAACAACATCAAGGTATTCTCAAAAGATACAGTTATACAAGACAATCTAATTAAAAAAGGAACGCAATTGAGTTATCCAGTGAATGCAGGTAACTCATTCGGTACAACGATGAATTTTACCTATAGTTTTAAACTTTCATCGTTAAAATCGAATTTAATTTTTAGTTCAAATCTAGGTTTTCAAATAAATCCTGGTTTTATTAATGGGCGAAAGAATATAACGAATCAGTATTCTTTTTCACCTACGGTTGGATTTAGTAGTTATAATCCGAGATTTGATTATCGCATAAGCTACTCTCCAAGTTGTATTTATACAGTTAATTCATTAAATGAAAATAGAACCAAAGTTTTAACACATAAAATAAATTTTGTTACACGAATTACTTATTTTGAAAGATACTTTATTGGTTCAAGAGTTAGTTATTATTACAATCCTCAAGTAGCAGAAGAATCGAACAAGGAAAACATATTGTTGAATTTAAGTTGCGGAGTACGCATCCTGCCTCAAAATCGTGGTGAAATTAGATTTGAAGTTTATGATTTACTAAATCAGAAAAATCGAATTAAGAGAATTATTATGGAAGATTATATTGAAGATCGAAATGTCCACACTTTACAAAGATTTTTCTTAATTAGTTTTACCTATGATTTCAGAACTTTTTATTGACGTAGTAATTACATTACACCTGCCAGGTAAACATTGTTTTGATGATATTATTCGAAGTCATTAATGTATTAGGTAAAGCAAAATTTATCTTAACCAGATAACCTAACATATAACAAAAATGCCTCGAATATCGAGGCAGTTAATTTGCGCACCCGGAAGGACTCGAACCCTCAACCCTCAGATCCGAAGTCTGATGCTCTATCCAATTGAGCTACGGGTGCTTTCTGATTTATTTTTAGTGCACCTGGAAGGATTCGAACCCTCAACCTTCTGATCCGTAGTCAGATGCTCTATCCAATTGAGCTACAGGTGCAATAGAAATTTGTATTTTGCAGTGCAAATATAAAAACAGATGATTTCAGAAACAAAGGGAACAAGATTAATTAAAATGTATTAAATTTGAATAAAACTTGAGGTGACAATTATATGAATCGTAAAATTGTGTCAATGATGCTTTTAATTTTAGTGCTTGGCTTTAGTTCCTGCCAAGTTGTTCGATATATTTTTGAAACACCTCCTCCATCAAGTGAAGAACTTTTGCATCAATCGATTAATGAGTTTAAAAATCAGTCGTTGTTCAATGTGAGTTATCTTTCACTGCGAATGAATCCAGAGTCTTTTAACAATAAGAAAATTCGAGTATTTGGTGTAATTATAGAAGAATTTGAAAAAAACATGTTGTTATTTACAAATCCATTTGAGGATAACGAGTACGGTTTTTATCGCATTAAAATAGATAACCCACTACCAAAACAAGGAGAGTTCCCTAAACCATTAAAATATATATCCAGAGGAAGTGAAGTAAATATTTTTGGTTATTATAAAGGACTAAGTGATATCGACCCTAAAAAAATAACAGACGACATCAAAAGATTGAATCCACATATTGACTATTCAAGACTGAGGCGAATTCCCACAATAGAAGCGATTATTATTTATGACAGAAACGATATTAATTTCCAGAATCCAATTTGGATTTCAAAAAGGTTTTTAGAAGAAAATTATAGGTAATATGATGTTTTCCGAAAAGGATATTTTTTATATGAAACAAGCATTAAGAGAAGCTGAAAAAGCTTTTGAACAAAAAGAAGTTCCAGTTGGTGCTGTTGTAGTTTTTGAAGATAAAATTATTGGTAGAGGGTATAATCAAACAATCAACTTAAAAGATCCAACGGCACATGCAGAAATGATTGCAATCACATCAGCTGCTAATCATTTGCAAGATTACAGACTCAATGGTTGCAAAATTTATGTGACTCTTGAACCCTGTCCTATGTGTGCAGGTGCTCTTGTTAATTCAAGGATTGATGCTTTATACTTTTCTGTATTTGATCCGAAAGCAGGTGCATGTGGAACAATTTTTAACATAACTAACAACTACAAATTAAATCACAAAATAAAAACTTATAGTGGACTTCTTGAAGAAGAAAGTAAAAGTTTACTTCGACTATTTTTTTCCTCCTTAAGAAACATGAATTAGAAACTTTTAGCAGGGCACGTACACTTAAATTTATGTCAAAGTCACCTTATTAAAATCTTTATATTTTTAGGTTACTAGTTATGATTAGATAACGGAAGTCTTAAGCTTATTAAGTAAATTTAGAGAGGATTTTAAGGGCAAGGTAGTATATAAAATTATAAGTTCGCTTTGATGGTTTTGGCAACGCTTTCACCATCGAATTTGTATTTCTTATAAAGAGATTCTGGTGATCCTGATTCGCCAAAAACATTGGGTAATCCAATTCGGATAACTTTAGTCGGATAATTTTCTGCTAATACTTCAGAAACTGCAGAACCTAATCCACCAATTATACTGTGATCTTCTGCTGTAAATACCAATCCAAATTTTTTTGCATTTTCTATTATTAATTCTTTATCAATGGGTTTGATAGTGTGAATATTAATGACTTTTAAGCCAATACTTTCATTTTTCAAAATTTCATGAGCTTTAAGAGCTTCATGCACTAATGCACCTGTTGCAAAAATAACTGCGTCGTTGCCTTCTGCTACGGTAACACCTTTTCCGAATTCGAATACGTAATCTTCATTAAAAATCACTGGTAAGCTTTGTCTGGTTAGACGAATATACATCGGTCCTTTGTGTTGAATGCTATATTTAATTAATTCTCGTGTTTCTATTTCATCACAAGGTTGACAAACACTGAAATTTGGCAACGATCGCATGAGACTAACATCTTCAAGACCCATTTGAGTAGTTCCATCTTCTCCTATTCCAATTCCAGCATGAGTACCAATAATTCTAACGTTTGCTTTTGTATAAGCCACCGAAATTCTTATAGTATCGTATCGCCCTGTTATGAAACAAGCAAAACTGCAACAGAACGGAATCTTCCCCGAAAGAGCTAAACCAGCGCTAATCCCTATCATGTTTGCTTCTTGAATACCTAACTCAAAAAATCTCTCTGGAAATTTTTTTGCGAAAATGTATGAAGTTGTTGACTTAGATAAGTCGGCATCCAGCACAACGATATCTTTGTTTATCTCACCTAAATTTGAAATTGTTTCACCAAAGGCTAACCTTGTTGCTTTACCCATTTTTCCTTTAATAATTTTTGTAATTCTATCAATGCCTGTTCAAATTCCTTTTCATTTGGAGCTCTACCATGAAATTCAATATTATCTTCCATGAAAGAAACTCCTTTTCCTTTAATAGTGTGAGCGATTATAAAAGAAGGTTTATCCAAAATTTTTTTAAATGTTTGAATAGCTTTTTCAATTTCATCAAAATCATGCCCATCAATTTCCATAACATTCCATCTAAATGCTGTTAATTTGCTTTCAATAGGTTCAAGATCCATCACATCTTTAATATAACCATCAATTTGACTTTTGTTATAATCTAATATGACACAAAGGTTATCTAGCTTAAATTTTGGAGCCGACATTAAAGCTTCCCAAATTTGACCTTCCTGCATTTCACCATCGCCAATCATGCAGTAAACATTATAATTTTTTTTATCCAGCTTTCCAGCAATAGCAATACCTATGGCAATTGATAATCCCTGACCAAGGGAGCCAGTGGAAGCCTCAACATAAGGTAAATCTTGATAACTAGGATGTCCTTGCGTTCTGGAGCCTAACTTCCTCAAATTCATCAGTTCATTGTATTCGATTAATCCTAATCGAGCTAGAACAGCATAAAGTGCTGGCACACCATGACCTTTAGATAAAACGAATCGATCCCGGTCAGGATCAAAAGCATTTTCTGGAGTTCGTTTGATTTCGTTAAAGAAGAGATATGTTATAATATCAATAGCACTTAGTGAGCCACCTGGATGGCCTGATTTAGCATTATAAATTGCTTTTATAATATCTATTCTTAATTCGTTTGCGATTCTCTCTAATTCGGAATGTGTTAACATATCGTTAAAAAATTTTCCAAAATTAACATTTAGCAAAGAATGTTCAAAAAAATTGATTTTCCAGAAAAGGATGAAAATTTTTTACAATATGAAATATTTTTCTTTTAAACTCCCCTAACAATTACGAGGAAATAAATAATACTATTTGAACTAATTTAATTACTGTGTTTTAGTCAAAATATCAAATTGAAATTCGAATAAATACAATTTTTGTGTTTCTTATATTGCATTAAAAAAGTTCAAAATGGAGTTTAAAATGAACTTGATCTTGTTCGGTCCACCTGGTGTTGGAAAGGGAACGCAAGCAAAAATTTTGTCACAAAAATTTAATATTCCACATATTTCTACAGGCGACATGTTAAGAGAAGCAGTGGAGAAAAAAACTTCATTAGGTCTTAAAGCAAAAGAAATCATGGATTCGGGGCGACTTGTACCTGATGAAGTTATGGTTGAAATAATAAAAGATACACTCTGTTCAGAAAAATGTAAGAATGGTTTTATTCTGGATGGATTTCCAAGAACCGTTGAACAAGCGAAAGCACTCTCTAAAATTTTTAATGAGTTTGGGTTAGAAAAACCAATAGTGATTGATTTGAATTTAGACGAACAAGAAATAATTCGTCGAATTACAAATCGAAGAAGTTGTAAAAATTGTGGTAGTTTATTTAATCTTTTATACGATAAGTTCGATGATGTTTGTCCTATTTGCGGTTCAAGGGGCACTATATATCAACGGAATGATGATACTCAAGAAGTTATCGCTAAAAGATTGGAAATTTATAAAGCAAGCACTTTACCAGTTAAAAATTTTTATAAGGAGAATAATGCCTACTTTATTTCGATCGATGGATTTGGAGAAATAGCAGAGATAACCCAAAAAATTATTGAGGCAGTTGAAAGGGTAAATCGGAGTTAATCTTAACGCCCGTTATTTGTTCATTTTTAATTTGTAAAACATTCGATGGAAATTTCTTGACTAACTCATAGTTATGAGTTGCTACTAAAACTGCAGTACCTCTCGCATTGATGTCTTTAAGAATTTCCATTATTTGATTTGATGTGTCGGGATCGAGATTACCTGTTGGTTCATCAGCAAGAATTAGAATTGGATCATTAATTATTGCTCGTGCGATTACAATTCGCTGTTGTTCTCCCCCGGATAGTTCATTAGGATAAGCATTTCTTTTATGAGTTAAACCTACAAGTGAAAGTGCATTAAAAATCTTTTTCTTAATCTCTTTTTTAGGAGAATTAATTGAATGAAGAACAAATGATAAATTTTCCTCCACCGTTCTGTCGGTTAACAAACGAAAATCTTGAAAAATAATGCCAAGCTTTCTGCGGAGCATCGGGATATATCTTTCTTTCATGAATTGAGAGTTAAATTCCCCTATCGCCACTACTCCAGATTGAGGCATTAAATCCATATAAATCAATTTTATAACAGTAGTTTTCCCTGAACCACTTGGTCCAATCAAATATAAAAACTCATTAGAATCCATTGTGAAGGATGCATTTTTTAGAATTGAATGTTTATTGTATGAGAAGGAAACATTTTCAAAGGAGAGAATCATTTTATACCGTGTCTATTCTTAAAAATTTTAATTCCATATTTAATCGCTTCCAGCATACTTCTATGGTCAGCAAGATTTTTGCCTGCTAAGTTGAAAGCGGTACCATGGTCGGGACTTGTTCTAATAAGTGGTAGCCCCGCCGTAAAATTCACACCATTATTGAAATTCAAGAGTTTGAAGGGAATTAAAACTTGATCATGATACATTCCAATAACGCAATGAAAATTTTTATATTCTTTACGCCCAAAAAATCCATCAGGTGAAAATGGGCCATATATACCAAATTTATTACCACTCAATTTTTTTATAACCGGAATTATTATTTCACTTTCTTCTCTTCCAATTACAGTTGATTCACCCGCATGAGGATTTAATCCCATAATTGCAATCTTTGGACTGCGTAATGAAAAATCCTCTTTCAAAGAATTTCGAACAACCTGAATTTTATTTTCCAATAATTCTTTTGTTAGTTGTTTCGAAACTTCTTTTATGGGGATATGAATTGTCATTAGAGCCGCATAAAAAGATCTTGATAAGAACATCATTACGTATTTATTGGTCTTAAAGTGATTTGCGAAAATTTCTGTGTGCCCCTTGAATTTAGAACCTGCTTTGAAAATAGCTTCTTTCGAAATTGGTGCAGTAATAATTATATCAATGACCTTATCATCCCATAACTTAATAGATTCATTAATAGCCTGAATTGAAATTTTACCTGATGTAGCTGTAGGAGTGCCTGGAGTAATGGAAAATTTACCCAAATCGACTAATTCAAAGCTTCCGAAATTATCAACCTTTAATTTAGAAATCTGATTTAACCATAAATTCTTCGGACCTATTAAATAGAATTTATAATCGCCGTGAATTTGCTTAAGAGCTTTGATTGCAACCTCAGGTCCAACACCATTTATATCTCCACAAGTGATACCTATTTTAATCATTGTTGTAAAATGTAATTTCCGTTTTTGTTTACGTCAAAGAATTTCAATGTTTTGTTTATTGGGGAATAGAAGTACCAGGTTTCTAAGGCTCTACCATCTTGCGTAAAAGTACGTTCAATTTTTTGTGGGGGACCATAAATAATGTATATTTTACCTCTATCTGTTAATGCACCATCTGGTTGAGATACACTCCTGAATTCCATATTTGCAAAGTCGGCACGCTTATAATATTCAAACATCAATTCATTAAAAGCTGTTTTAGGTGTTGGATCAAACTTTTTCCACAGTTTATAAAATTCTCTTAAATGAGACTTTCTCGAAGAATTATTCAGGAGGTGTAATTCATCACCCGGGAAAATATAGTTTAGAATTTTTGATGCTTTTTCAAGATTCCATAAATACTCGGGTTTATTAAGCCATATCACAAAGAAATCCTTCTTTACGTTAGATGTATTTAACTCAATAAAATATTTACCTTCTATCAATTCAAGTGTATCAAGAATAAATATAGAATAATTAAGTCCAAACTTTTCTTCTCTTTTTAATTCATATTTTATCTGTTCATCTTTAATTACTATGCTTTCGAATTTTGGTGATAATGGCAATACTAAATAATACGTATTAGTTTCAAATGGTAGAAAGTTGTAAAACTCAGATTGAATTTCATCACTCAAAAATTTTTGAATATTATCGGATTTTATGAATATCGGAACGAAGTTTTGATCCTCAGCTTTTAAATTAAATGTGAAATTACGAGCAAGTATTTCTTTTTGGGATTTCTCATCAATAATAGAAATTCGTCCTCTCAATTCTCTTAAAGGAAGATTTAATTTAAAGACACCCGTGTAATACAAATCTTTAGAGACAGTTTGCTCATAATCAGAGCATTTTATTTTAACTTCTTGAATATTACGGGATACTGTTGATAATTCGTTGTTGCTTATCTCAAGTATTACTTTAATTCTTGAAAGAAACGTATCATACCTGACTTTTTCAAATACCAGTAAATCGTATCGAATTTTATAGTTCAAAATAAAGTTTTCATTGAAATGAACAGGGTTAGTCCAGTAGGAAAAATAAAATTTACCTAACGAAATATCAGAAAATCTTTCACTATCCCATTTTTTACTGATACCCTGACTGAAAAATGTTTGAATCAAAACCAAAATTAAAATTGTAAGAGTTCTTTTCATTTTATAATGACAGCCTTTATTGATTTAGAAAGTTCTCGCCATTTCACATTAATTACATATATTCCTGAGCTAATGTTAATGCTGCTAAAATGTATTTCATGTAATCCCGTGTCGAATTCTTTAGCTTCAATGTTTTTGATAAATCGTCCTAAAATATCGTATAAATCAATTGAAACAAAGTCTCGTTCAGGAATTTGAAATAAGATTTTGGTATTTGCATTAAAAGGATTTGGTTGATTCTGAAAAACCTTAAATTCGCTAGGAATAAAACTGTCATCTACTTTAGTTGATAGTCCTAAAAACTGAAAAATTCTTTCCATCAAAGCCTGTCTCTTTGCAGAGCCATGAATCACTTCAAAAGGAAATGCAAGATATACAAGAGAACATGGTCTTATTCCACCAGGAACATAACCATGATAACCAATACAAGCGACTTTATTATTTGAATATCTAAGAAGTACTTTGCTATTGTTCAACGTATCAATTTCATCTGGATTATCTTCGTTGTATGGAGCACCTTGAGAGGTCAAACCAAAACCAAATTCTATTCCTTGAAATATGGAACCTTGTTCACCCATTGCACTAAAACTAGCCGCATTATCAGAGTTATACTTTGCCTTTAAATAATTATTATAAAAGTCTCTATCAAGTAAAGAGCCGTTTTCAAATAAATCATAACCAATTTCTGAGCCTGTAATAAAAAGTTTCCCACCATTTCTTAAATAATTCTTTATGATCTCTTGTTCATTAGAATTTAGAGACTCATCGGTAACGGATTCGTCACCAACAAACCAAATAACTAAATTATAATCATTTAAGTTTACTAATCCATTTTCAACAGCTTTTGATGAGGAAGTATGAAAATCACTTCTAAAACTAGTTGCATAGTAGAAAACAAAATCATGATATGCTTGTTTGTAACTACCACTGGTTCTTGTAAATCCATCGACAATTAAAACTTTTGGTGGCCCTACATTAATTCTTATTCCATAAACGTCACTTTGTGGTCCAACATTTGCGTTCGGAGATTTATCTACTGGATAAAGTTTGAAAAATATTTCACGATTTAATGTATTATCGTAAGTTCTGCTTGTTATTGAATCATTCAAAATATTTTCATTGTCTTTTAATATCCAGCTCGAATTATTTAGTGAATAATATAATCGATGACCTTTTAAGTCTGGTGTAGGATTCGCTTCCCAATTAAGAGTAATGTTGTTATTAGCATTAGAGATTATACTTAAAAAATTTGTTTGGGATGGTGGAATTAAATCAATGTTAGTCTTGGTTACTTTAATAAAAACCGTGTCGCCATTTCCACGTGTATCAAAAGTATAAATCATGACAACATAATTTCCATCGGGTAGTAAGTCAGTGTTCCAGAAGTTGTTGTTCACTATTCTAGTTGACCTGATATAATCTGCACCGTCACCATTTGTTACGATATAAACATGATTTGATGAAGTAGCTTCAGGTTGATAATAATTATTATTTACGTACGAGTTTAAAGGCTTTATATAGTAAAGATATCTAACTGAATTACTTGGTGGGTTGTAAACAACTTGTTGAGTATCAGAAGAAAAAACTTTATATCCAATGATGTATGTTCCGTTGTTTGTTACAGCAGTTGAACCCTCACCATTTGCTTCTTGTATTTTTGTAATTATATCAACTTTTCCACCCAGGTATGAAGGAGAAAGTTGAGTACTTGTACCATCTACAAAAAATCTTACTGATACAATTCTTGGTTTCCAGATGTCAACGAGTGGAAACAACCCCCCATCGGGTCTTAGAGGATTGACTTCCAGTGAAGTATTTCCCAAATAATATTCAGTTAAATGCACGTGATCGATAGCAATTGTTGAAACAATTTCTCCTGCTTGAACAGTTTGACCAATGCTTTTGACGGGATTCGTATGATAATAAGTTATATCTTTATTATTTCCATTAATAACAGATCTCACACGTATGTAATTATCATAACCAGTAGGATCAGCTGTACTTAAAGCTGTTACTGTTCCCGGTAAAACAGCGTAGACCGGTGTTCCTGCAGGTGCTGGAATGTCAACCCCATTATGATAGTGACCTGATGCAGATGTGCTGCGATATTCGCAAAAGGTGCCTGTAATTAGTTTTGATGAATTAAATGGCGCAAGAGGCCATTGATACTTTGTTGAATCTTGACTAAGAAGAGAATTGAATAATAAAACTATTATAAGTGTTAAATGACGTAGGTTTTTCAATTTTTCAACTATTCATTGATTCAAGGAATTCTTTATTGTTTTTTGTTCCACTCATTTTCTCAAGAAGGAATTCCATTGCCTCAACGGGATTAAGGTCGCTAAGTATTTTACGAAGTAACCATACTCTTTGTAATTCTTCCTCACCCAGTAGTAACTCTTCTTTTCTAGTTCCACTTCTATTTACATCGATTGCAGGGAAAATTCTTCTATCAGCAAGATTTCTATCTAGCAGTGTTTCCATATTACCGGTACCTTTAAACTCTTCAAAAATAACTTCATCCATTCTACTGCCAGTATCAATCAATGCTGTTGCAATGATAGTCAAGCTTCCACCCTCTTCAGTATTTCTAGCAGCACCAAAAAATCTTTTCGGTTTATGAAGTGCATGCGCATCGATTCCACCCGAAAGTATTTTACCACTATGAGGAACAACAGTATTGTTTGCGCGAGCAAGTCGTGTTATACTGTCAAGTAATATTACAACATCGTGACCCATTTCGACCAGTCTTTTTGCTTTTTCAATAACGATATCTGAAACATGAACGTGCCTTTCTGCAGGTTCATCAAAAGTTGACGATATAACTTCGGCTTTTACAGTCCTTTTCCAATCTGTGACTTCTTCGGGCCTTTCATCAATAAGTAGTACAATTAATTTAACATTAGGATGATTACGCGTGATTGAATTTGCGATCTTTTGTAGGAGAATCGTTTTACCACTTTTAGGTGGTGATACAATTAAACCGCGTTGACCAAAACCAATTGGAGTTAGTAAATCCATAATTCGCATTGAGTATTCACCGGGAATCGTTTCAAGTTTGATTCTTTGAGTAGGATAGAGTGGCGTTAAATTATCAAATAATCTTCTCTGCATTACTTTTTCAGGTTCTTCATCATTCACTGAAGTTATTTTAAGCAATGCAAAGAACTTTTCACCATTCTTAGGTGGTCTTACATGCCCGGCAATTATATCACCAGTTCTTAAGTTAAATTTTTTTATTTGTGATGGTGAAACATAAATATCATCGGGTGATGGTAAGTAATTATAATCAGCTGAACGCAAAAATCCGTAACCATCTTGTAAAACTTCCAAAACTCCTGAACTAAATGATAATCCTTCACGTACAGCCTGCTTCTCTAAAATCTTAAAAATTAATTCGTTTTTTCTTAAGTCGGAGTAGTTCTCAATTTCTAATTCTTTAGCAATTTTATTAAGCTCTACAATTTTTTTACTTTTGAGCTCTGTTATATCCATACTCTATCCTCTCGTTTGATTTAGTTGTTAATGCAGGTGATATAACTATTTAACATTATAAAAGATCAAAATTATGTGAAAACTTTTTGTGGGTTAACGTGGAATTTCTATATGCAAAATTAAACAAATGATTTTGATTTTCAAGCATAATTCTGAAAATTTTTTATTAACTTTTGATTTATTATTTCTAAAGCTTCACCAACAATGTAATTAGAACCAAATATAACTATTACATCGTTCTCCATAGCTAACTCAAAGGATTTTAATAAGGCCTTTTGAACGGATTCAGAAATAATCATTTTCTCACTTTGTTTATTAAACTTTTTTGTTAATTCGTTCGGTGAAAAAGCACGCTCGGTTTGAGCACGAGTAAGAATAATATTATCAAATGAATTTTGAATATCAAAAATACAGTCTTCAACTCTTTTGTCTTTCATAATTCCAAAAATAGCTATTTTCCTTTTGGAAGGTGAATATTCTTTAAGTTCATTCAAAAAACTCTTAATTGCATCTGAATTGTGAGCAGTATCAAGTATTATTTCAGGATTTGTTTTCAGTATTTGAAATCTTCCATTCATTCTAAATTTATAGTTCTCAATTCCAGTTATAATCTTTTCTTTATTTTCATCTGGATTAAATAAAACTTCCATTACGGCTATTACATTACATAAATTTTCAAATTGATATTTACCGAACAATGGAGGTGTTAATTGATAACTTAATCCAGTATTCTTTGAGATTATTCTAATTTTTGATTGATTATTTTGTGAATTAACTTTTTCAACCTTATAATGATTTCCAACATCAATTAGCTTTGATTTTTTTTGAAAAGCAACTTCTTTAATAGTTGAGACAACTTCATGGGAATTTTTTGCTAAAACAACCGGAATTTTATCTTTTATAATTCCTGCTTTTTCTAAAGCTATTTTTTGAATTGTTTCACCAAGTACATCCATATGATCGTAAGAAATTTTAGTTATGACAGAAATAACCGGAGTTATGACATTTGTAGAATCTAACCTTCCGCCTAAACCAGTTTCAATAACTGCATAATCAACTTTTTGATCTGCAAAATATTTAATTGCTAAAACTGTCGTAGCTTCAAAAAATGTTGGTCTTAATTCAATAATTTTAGTTCGCATTAATTCAATCAGTTCAACTATTGCTTGGTCTGTAATTTCTTCTCCGTTAATTCTTATTCTTTCATTGAATCGTAAAAGATGTGGAGATGTATAAAGTCCAGTTTTATAACCAAGCTCACTTAGAACTGAAGCTATTAAAGATGCCGTTGAACCTTTTCCATTTGTTCCTGCAACATGAATAGACTTAAATTTATGATGAGGATTTCCTAGATGTTCTAATAATTTAATTGTATTATCAAGTCCAAACTTAATTCCGAATTTTTGTAGAGAATATAGAAAATTTAGTGAGTTCTTTATGTTCATTTGTTTAATTCTAAGGTACCTATTAAATCATTTATATTATTGTAATTCATCTTTTTCAAATAACTTTTTAATCCCTCAATTATTTTAATTGGCCCTTTTGGGTCTACAAAATTGTGAGTACCAATTTGAACCGCTTTAGCTCCAACTATTAAAAATTCAAGTGCATCTTCGGGGCTAATTATTCCACCAATTCCAATCACGGGAATATCTACATTTTGAACAACTTCGAAAACTTTTGCAAGTGCTAATGGTCTAATGGCTGGACCCGATAAACCACCAGTGTTATGACTAAGTTTTGGTCGTCGAGTAAAAATATCAATTGACATCCCAACAAAAGTGTTGACGGCTGAAACAGCAGTTGCCCCTTCCTCTTTCGATATACGAGCAAAATCACTTATACTGGTGACATTTGGTGTTAGTTTTATTATAACTGGTTTTGAAGTTTTTGCAACAACTTTAGAAGTAATTTCACCAACTTTCCTCACATCTCTTCCAAATTCTAAACCTCCTTCTTTCACATTTGGACATGAGACATTTATTTCAAACGCATCTATCTTTTCCTTATCTAAAATTTCTACACATTCTACATACTCTTCAATAGTGCTTGCTGCAATATTGACAATAATTTTTGTGTTCAACTTGATTAGTTCAGGAAGCTTTTCTTTAATAAAATTCTCTACTCCAATATTTGCAAGGCCTATAGCATTTAACATTCCAGATGGTGTTTCAACAATTCTTTGTGGTGGATTGCCCTTTCTTGGTTTGAGTGAGAGTGATTTTGTTATAATTCCACCTAGTTGACTTACATCAAAAAAATCTCGCGATTCCAAACCATATCCAAAAGTTCCACTTGCAGTGAGAATAGGATTCTTTAACTCAAGTGAACCTATTTTTACTTCTAAACTTATATCACTCATAACTTTATTTCTTCAATGTTAAATACAGGGCCATCTTTACATATTAACCTATAGCCTGAAGAATCAGCTAATTCTATTGGGCATCCTTGACAAATTCCAAATCCACAGGCCATTGCCGATTCAGTCGATACTTCACAATTAAGATTAAACTCTTCACACAATACCTTTAATGCTTTCAACATTGGTGTTGGTCCGCAACCGAATATTTTGAATTTACCTTCAAATTTACCATTCATCAAATCTTCTTTAAGTAAATCTATTACTGTACCTTTTTCACCTAATGAGCCATCATCTGTTGCAATAACTACATTATCAAGTCCATAAGTTGCAATCAATTCTTTTGTCCTTGCGCCAATGTATGAGACCACTTTAACGTTTTTAGGTAAAGCTCTTTTAAGAAAAGCAAAAGGTGCTACACCAAGTCCGCCTGCCACAAGTATTGCGGTGTTAAATTCACTATCAATGTTAAAACCATTTCCCAATGGACCAATTATATCAAATTTAGCTCCAATACTAGATTGAGAAATAACTTTTGTTCCTATTCCATAAATAGAAAACAATACTTTAAATTCATCTCCTACTACGTCACAATAAGAGAAGGGACGACGCAAGTATGGATAGCATCCTTCTGAAATTCTAATGTTTACAAACTGACCAGGTTTAGCTTCTTGAGTTAATTCTTTCGAGCGGAAAGTGACAAGGTAAATACTATCAGTTAGCCTTGTATTATCTATGACTTCGGCTATAGTCTGGTGAATCATAATTTTGATGATTTTTGGTGGACTAACACGTCAAAATTTTTATTAGTTCATTTTTTCGATATTAGAAATTTTATCTAATCTGTTCTGATGTCTCCCGCCTTCAAATGTTGTATTAAGCCATATAGTAATAAAATATTTGATAATTTCCACATCAAAAATTCTGGCGCCTAAAGTTAAAACATTAGAATCATTATGTTCACGTGAACTTTTAATTGCGTATTCATTGTATCCGACAGCAGCTCGAATTCCCTTAATTTTGTTTGCAACAATAGCAGATGGATTTCCAGTGGCGTCTATAACTATTCCTCTTTGCGCTAAACCAGACTTTACAGTAGATGCAACAGCATAAGCAAAATCGGGATAGTCACTTGATTGCTCTGAATTAGTTCCTAAATCAATAACATCCAATCCTTTTGATTTTAGAAAAGAAATTATTTCACTTTTTACTCTGAAACCAGTATGATCTGAACCAACGGCTATCGTTCGAATAGTATTAGAATTAATGGTTTGAGATGGAATTGTGGCATGAGAAAATTTCTTTATTTCAAGCTTATATCTTATGATTAAATCTTTTGCTGAAGGAGTAAGTATGGTATTGTCGTCAATTAAAATTTCTTTTAAACCCTGACGGATAATTTTTTGTATGTCTACTTCAGTTAAAAGTTTTTTCATAGATAATCATTCATCTTTTTCAATTTTAGATAATCAACTATTTTCTTGACATCTTGTGAGTGAGTTCTACTGGCAATTAAGAGAGCATCGTCGGTGTTTATTACAATAATATTTTCGAGCCCAAGAATAGCAGTCAATTTACCTTCGGAATGAATGTAAGAATTTTTTACACCGTCAAGGAAACATAAACCATTAACACTATTCCCGTTTTCATCTTTATGACTCAATTGATAAACTTCTTCCCAACTTCCAACATCACTCCATCCAAATGTGCTTCGAATAACATAAACACGATCTGATTTTTCCATAACGCCATAATCAATGGAAATACTTCGCAACATTCCATAGACAAGTTCTAGTTGTTTATGAAAATCGTCTTTTAGTAAACTTTTTTGCAATTTCTCTAGACCTTCGTAAAGGTCTGGCATATACTTTTTAATTTCTTCAAGAATAACATCAACCCGCCAGATAAATATACCTGAATTCCAAACGAAATCACCACTAGCAAGAAATTTCTCAGCTGTTTGATAGCTTGGTTTCTCAGCAAATGTTTTTACTTTGAAGATATTTTCTTCTATTTCTTCTTCTTTCCTTTGTATGTATCCGTAACCTGTCTCAGGTCTCGTTGGTTGAATACCAATAGTTATAAGTCCTTTTGATTTATATGCAAAGTCAATTGCTTTTGAAATTGTTTTAATAAATGCATCTTCATCGCGAATAATATGGTCAGCTGGTAGAACTACTGATACTGCTTGTGGTTGAAAATTATGAATTATAATAGAAGCTAATCCAATACACGCTGCAGTATTTTTACCGAAAGGTTCAACGATAATATTTTGGGCTGGAACGTTAGTTAATTGTTTTTTTATCTCTTCTTTTTGAACTTTATTCGTCACAATAAAAATATTTTCAGGTGAAATGAGTTTTGAAATGCGCAATACTGTGTCTTGAATCATCGTGTGTTCACCAAAAATCTTTAATAGTTGTTTAGGCGTTTTTTCTCTACTTCTTGGCCAAAATCTTGAACCAACACCACCAGCCATTATTACTGCGTAAGTTTTCATATTAAACCTCATATGATAGATTTTTTAGTTTTTCTTTTAAGTTTTTGAGCCTATCCCAAAATGGTTCTAAATCAATTTCCTTATTTTTAATTAAAGAAACGATTATTATCAAAACACTCTGAATTTCCTCAATTTGATATTTATTGATGACTAGCTTACCATCTCTAATTGCCAGGAGTGCTGACCAATATAATCTTATTAGTTGTGTTACTACTTCATGACCTAGTTTTCCCGCATGTAAAAAAGATTCATAAGCGCTGGTAATTATTTTGAATAACCAGTGTTCGTCAAATTTCCCTGTTAATATAGAATTTAAAAATGAATCAACCTCAATTACATTATTTAATAATTTAGTTTCAAATTCTAAATATTCGTCTTCGGGTGTTTTGAGAAAATTTTTTAAACTGACTCCAACTAAATCTGATGAAATTATATCTGTTTCAGATGTTTGGACTTTATCAGTAGTAACATCTTCCAAAATTTCATTAGATGAAGGTGATAAATGCTCCTCTTCACGACTTTGTTCTTCTTGAAGAATTTTTTGCTCAATCGATTCCTTACTTTGGTCTTCTAGCTCATTTACCTTTTTTAACTCGTTCTCTTCAGTTTTAATTTTATCTACGTCCTCTTTTATAAATTCAAAAGCTGAAATTGCATTGGGTTCTTTCTGTTCGTTTCCGAAATTAAAACTTAAAAGTAAATCATCTTCCGGCTTTTTCTCATCAATTTTAGTTGTAATTGTAGTTTTCTGTTCGATTAATTGGTTATTTGATTCAATTTTTTCTTGTTGTACTATCTCCCCCGATTCGTCTAAATTTATCGATGTTTTGTTTTGTTCATCAATTGATGACTCAACTGTGGTTTGTTCTACGATTTGTTTGCTTGTAGACAAGAATTCATCTAAATTTAATTTTTCGTGCGGCGGAACTAATTCTCCCCCTTGCTGAGATGAAGTGTCATTAATTTCATAAAATGTAAAAGTTGTATCGTCGAATACTATTTTAGGTCTGGGTCTTTTAGAAGTTGAACTTAAACCTATGCCTTTAGCAAAACGATACAATATTGATTGGATTGCGTCAAGATCACTAGAGAATTGATTGCTAATTCTTTCTAAATCAATATCACCTTTATTTAATCTACGATAAATAGAAACAAGTTTCCTAGCAATTTCTTCAAGCTCATCAACTCTTTCCATCAACTTCAAATCTGGAAATAAGTCTGCGCCCCTCTCGAGTCGAATAATTACATCTTGAATTATGGATTCTCTTGACTTATCAGTAATACGAATCTTGGAGACTGCTTTTTTAAGGAGATGTATTATGTAATATTTTGTGAAATCCAAATTAATAAACGTATTTTCTTTTTACTCTTTTTGAAATTGAAGTGCAAACTTCATAAGGAATTGTATTAATTACTTTTGAAATATCACTTGCGTCAAATTTAACATTTTCTGATGAACCTAACACTATTATCTCATCATCGTAAGTTACATTCTCATCCTCAAAATTAACCATAATTTGATCCATAGTTACTCTTCCTACTACATTAAATAATTTATTGTTAAAAATTACTTTGCCCTTATTTGATAATAATCGATTATAACCATCAGCATATCCTAAAGGAAGAGTACCAATTTGAGTTCTTCTTTCCGTAATATATGTTCTTCCATAGCTGATACTCGTACCTTTTTCAACCCACTTTAAATAAATCAATTTTGTTTTTATTGACATAACAGGTTTTAATGGAATGCTTCTACTAGTTTCATCCGATGGATAATATCCATAAAGTGATATTCCAGGTCTTACAAAATTAAAATACGATTCAGGAATATCTATAATTGCTCCACTGTTTGCACAATGAAAGTATCTGACATTTTTTATTTCCTGTTTTATTAAACCTATGGCATAATTAAATTTTTTAAGTTGTTCATAAGAAAAAGATTTATCTTTAGAATCTGAATTGGCAAAGTGAGTGTAAACACCTTCTAAATTCACGTGTCTACATCGCCTGATCAGTTGAACAAAATCATCAAGATACTTGATGTCAATCCCTACTCTTCCCATGCCTGTATCTATTTTTAGATGAAATTTTCCTTTTGTATTAAATTCCTTACATATACGATTATATTTTTCTATCAAATCCAATTCGTAAAAAGTTGGTGTTATATTATACTCAATTATCTTTTTGAAATAGGGCTCGTTTATTTTGCCGAAAACTAAAATTCTTTCTGACTTGAATTTTTTTCTAAACTCAAAAGCCTCTTCTAACAATGCTACAGCGAAAAAATGTGGTTTTGGTTTAGCTTTAAGTAACGCTTCAACACAATTAATCATCCCGTGGCCATAGGCATCTGCTTTAACGACAGGCATTATATTAATTGATTTACCTATATGTCTAGCAATGTTTTCATAATTCAATATAAGATTGGAAAGATTTATTTCTGCAAATGTTGGTCTCATTAACACAAAAATAAAGAATTGATTCTCAATATTTTGTTTTTGATTTGCAAATTAGATTTTATAATTTCATACAATCATTCGAGGTGAAAATGAAACAACCACTTGAGAAAACCTCAGATGGATTAGTCAGAGGTTTATCTGTAACGGCAGCAACTATGCTTGTTGCTGGTTCGATGATTGGCTCTGGTATATTTCGAAAACCTTCCATTATGGCAGAACAACTTATGTCACCAGAACTTGTGCTTTTAGCCTGGTTTGTTGCTGGTATTTTTACGATGATTGGTGCATTAACTAATGCAGAAATTGCAGGAATGATTGATGCAACAGGAGGACAATATAAATACTTTAAAGCAATGTACGGAGATTTCATTGCATTTATTTATGGATGGTCATTGCTCGCAGTAATTCAAACAGGTAGTCAAGCATCAATTGCTGTAGTTTTTTCGGAATATCTTGGTTATTTTGTTAAGTATCCCCAACTCTCTGAAGAAGTACAAAAATTTTCCATCTACATACCACTTGTTGGTAATATTTATCCACTTCAAGATTTTGGAACGAAAGCCGTTGCGATTTCGTGTTTACTTTTTATCACTGGTATAAATTACGTAGGAGTTATTTTGGGTGGTGGAGTTCAGACATTTATTACTTTTATCAAAATTGCTTCCATTCTAGCTCTTGCTTTTGTTGCTTTCGTTTTTGGTGATGGAAAGGTATCGAATCTTACAATTGATTCAATTCCAAATCATAACGAATTTAATATGCTGACAATGTTTGGGCTTGCATTGGCAGGTGCCTTCTGGGCATATGATGGCTGGAATAACGTTACATTTGTTGCTGGGGAAGTGAAAAACCCTAAACGTAATGTTCCAAAAGCATTGGCTTCAGGAACGTTAATAGTTATGGCTGTATATTTAATAGTTAATGTGGCTTACATGTATGTTTTACCAATAGATAAAATCGCAAGGTCGCCACTTGTTGGAGCGACAATGGCTGAGACTATTTTTGGACCAATTGGTGGTTCCATAATATCAATTGCAATAATTATATCAACATTCGGTGCAGTGAATGGTAGTGTTCTTTCTACGGCGCGTGTTCATTTTGCTATGGCGCGTGATGGAATGTTCTTTAAATCTCTTGGAAAACCCCATAAAAAATTTTCAACTCCTGGTGTCTCTTTAATAGTTCAAGGCATCTGGTCAAGTATATTAACATTGACAGGAACATTTGATACAATTTCAGATTACGTAATTTTCGCAGCATGGCTTTTTTATGGAATGGGAGCATTTGGTGTTTTTGTGCTCCGTCACAAAATGCCTGATGCACATCGTCCTTATAAAGTAATTGGTTATCCAGTACTACCTGCTGTTTTTGTATTATTTGCAATTTTATTTGTCGGTAACACCCTCTATTCAGATACTAGCAATGCTATGATGGGATTAATATTAATTTCTCTTGGTTTACCTTTTTACATTTATTGGAAATTCTTATCAAAAAAAATTAGGTAATAAATGAAAAAAATAGTTTTAATTGACGGAATGTCAATGATTTACAAGGCTTATTTTGCATTTATTTCTCGTCCTTTGCGAAATAGTAAAAATCAAAACACTAGCGCGGTTTATGGATTTCTTTCTTCATTGTTAAAGATTATTGAAAATGAAAGACCAGAATATATTGCTGTTGCTTTTGATACTAAGGAGAAAACATTTAGACATCACAAATTTCCAGAATACAAAGCGACTCGACAGGAGACGCCCGAGGAGATGATTTATCAAATAGATTACATCAAAAGAATTCTCAGAGCGATGGGTATTGAAATTATAACTGCTCCCGGTTATGAAGCAGATGACATCATTGGCACATTAGCCGATAAGTTTAAAGAAGAGAGTTTTTATGTTTATTTAGTAACTCCAGATAAGGATTATTTGCAATTAGTGACGGACAAAGTCTTTGTCTATAAACCTTTGAAGAAATCTATTGAAGATGGAGAAATTTTTGATCCTAAGAAAGTATTGGAAGAATATGAGTTAACTCCAAATCAAATTGTTGACTTTCTTGCTTTAACTGGAGACACAAGTGATAACATTCCTGGTGTTAAAGGAATTGGAGAAAAAACAGCTTTAGATTTGATCAAACAATTTGGGTCTTTAGATAACATTTACACAAATCTTGACAATATTGAGAAAGAGAGTTTAAAAAAGAAATTGCTTGAAGGAAAAGAATCAGCTTATCTTTCGAAGGAACTCGTGACGATTAATAAACAAATTCCTATTACTATTGATCTCAATAAACTGAAAATAAAAACACCAAGTATTGAAGAGCTTCAAAATTTGCTTAATGAGTTAGAAATCAAAAGTTTCAATAAACGAATTGAAACTCTGCTGGATATAAACTTTAAGAAAGAAACTCTATCTCTTTTTAATGAAGAAATTATTGAAAAAACTCAACCAAAGACTTTCGAAATTATAGGGACTGAATATTTACTTTTAGATAATGAAGAAAAAATTGAAACTTTATGCGATAAGATAAACCGATCAGGTTACTTGGTTTTTGATACCGAAACAGATAATCTTGATTCAATTAAAGCTAATCTTTGCGGAATTTCTTTTTGTCTTGAGAAAAATAAAGCATACTTTTTACCTTTTTCAAATCATCATGATAACGAACTAGCCAATTCAGAAAAAAATGTTTTATTGAAATTAAAGAATATCTTTGAAAGTAAAAACGTTTTGAAGATAGGACATAATTTGAAATATGATATTAACGTTCTTTCAAATTATGGAATAAATGTTCAACCACCATTTTTCGATACAATGGTTTCTGCATATGTTTTAAATCCTGATGGACCAACAAGTTTAGACGATCTGGCAAAAAAGTATCTTAACTACGAGACTATTAAAATAACTGAGTTAATTGGTAACAAAAAAAATTCAGAATTGATGTGGAACGTTGATATTAATAACCTTAAAATCTATTCATGTGAAGATGCTGATATTACGTTCAGATTATATGAAGTTCTTAAAAAGGAATTGGAGAATTATAACCTACTTTCTCTTTGTTACGAAATTGAATTTCCGTTGATAAAAACACTTTCACTTATGGAATTGCGAGGTGTTTATATTGATATAAACTCGCTCAAGGAGTTAAGTCTTGATATTGAAAAACAACTTCAAAATATTGAAGCTCAAATTTTTTCATTAGCTGGTGAAAAATTTAACATAAACTCAACAAAACAATTGCAAGAAATACTTTTCAATAAACTTAAACTTGAGGTAACCAAAAAAACGAAAACAGGTTACTCAACTGATATTCAATCACTTGAACAAATTAGATATTCCCATCCAAT
>CAKZPH010000295.1 GCA_937138605.1 uncultured Ignavibacteriales bacterium | reverse complement strand
TTCGGGAATTTCAACGTTTTTATCGATTATCGCTCTTCTAATTTTTGCATGCCTGCCCACCACGACGTTGTCCATTAAAATCGAGTCTACAACATAGGTGTAACTATTTACCCTAACTCCATGTCCAATTATGCATCTTTCAACGAGACCTCCGCTTATAACGGTTCCATCACATACTAATGAATTAAGTGCCCGACCAACTCTTTCACCTTCATGGGACACAGTTTTCATTGGTGGATTTTGTGCCTGATAGGTTCTTATCGGCCAATCTTTGTCATAGATATTAAATTCAGGTGTAACTGAGATTAAATCCATACTTGCTGCATAATAACTATCTATAGTACCAATATCTCGCCAATAAGGTTTTGACGCTCCCTTGTTTTCATCTACAAATTCCCATGCTATGACTTTTTTTCCTTGTGCTATCATGGCAGGAATTACGTCCTTCCCGAAGTCGTGACTCGAATTTGGATTTTGGTCGTCTTGTTCTAAAATTTCATTTAATACTTCTACGTTGAAAATATAAATACCCATGTTCACAAAACATAAACCTGGTTCTCCGGGAATTTCAATTGGAACTCTAGGTTTTTCCTGAAAGTCAATGATATTCTTTTCTTCATCTGTAACCATTACCCCAAACCTGGTTGCCTGATCTCTATTAAATTTTATAGTTGCAATTGTTAGTTCAGCTTTATTCTCAATATGATAACTAAGCATTTTGTAATAATCGCACTTATAAATATGATCACCACTAAGAATTATAATCCAATCACAATCTTTTTTCTGAATAAGATTTTTATTCTGATAAATAGCATTTGCAGTGCCAAGATACCAATCGCCTGATAACTTTAACTGTGGAGGAATTGAGTAGATAAATTCATCCATCTCAGCTCTGAAAATGTTCCAGCCCTCGTAAAGATGCGTGTTTAGTGAGTCTGATTTGTATTGAGTTAGCACATAAATCTTTCTTAAACCGGAGTTAAGACAATTAGAAAGAGTAAAATCAATTATTCGATATTTCCCTCCAAAAGGAACTGCAGGTTTACTGCGAACTGCAGTTAATGGATAAAGTCTTTCCCCTTGTCCACCAGCAAGTATCATTGTGATTGTTCTTTTTAGAATTTTTGATGCAGAAATTTCCATTACTTCCTCCCATCGTATTAATTAAGTTTGAAAAGTTTTAATATATTCTTACTCAAAATTATAAATTTATTTGAGATAAATAAAGAATATTAAAATGTGCATAATTAATATGTTATTAAAACGAAATTAATCATGAATTGAAATTGCTTTCAAGAAACATCATTCTTTGCTTATTTGATTTAATATG
>CAKZPH010000294.1 GCA_937138605.1 uncultured Ignavibacteriales bacterium | reverse complement strand
GTGTTTGGTTTGTGACCAATGGCCAGAAAAACACCATTAACTGGAAGTTCACTAATTTCATTAGTTTTTACATTTCGAAGTCTCACTCCAGTAACAAATTTTCTTCCATTTTCTTTTTTACCAAGAATTTCTTCCACAACTTCATTTATGCGAAACTCAATTTTAGGATTTTTCTTTGCTCTATCAATCATAATTGCAGAGGCACGAAATTGTTCACGTCTATGAACAATGATTACTTTTCGAGCAAACTTTGTTAGATATGTTGCTTCTTCCATTGCAGAATCACCGCCACCAACAACAATTACATCCTGATCACGGAAAAAGAATCCATCACATGTTGCACAAGCAGAAACGCCATAACCCATATACTCCTGTTCCGATGGTAAACCCAAAAATTTTGCTGATGCGCCAGTAGCAATTATAACCGAATCTGAAGTAAACTCTTCCTTACCGGAATAGATCTTGAAAGGTTTAATAGAGAAATCTACTCTATCGACGTACTTAAAAACCATTTCTGCACCAAAACGTTTTGCCTGGCGACGCATAATATCCATTAATTCTGGACCTATAATTCCATTTTCAAACCCTGGGAAATTTTCTACTTCTGTGGTAATTGTAAGCTGACCACCAGGTTGGTTTCCTTCAAAAACAAGTGGAGATAAATTTGCTCTAGCTGCATAAATGGCAGCTGTTAATCCTGCAGGTCCTGATCCTATAATTATAACTTTTCTGTGGTTATTGACCATTTTTTACTCCTTTCTTTTTACATTCTATTTGCCAGAAAATTCAATTTTAATTTTTCGAGTCCAGCTCTAAGCAAGGGACGTGTTTTATATTTTTCTATAAAGTCTTTCTCATTCATTTGAAATATTTCTTCTTTTGAAATTGACTCAATTGGGTTAGATGCAAAATCCATCTCCGCAGTTTCTGTTTGAAGTTTAATATTCCATGGACAGACTTCTTGACAAATATCACATCCGAAAACATAACTGGATAATTTACCTTTTAATGACTCGGGTATATCATCTTTATTTTCTATGGTCTGATAAGAAATACAGAGGTTTGCATCAAGAACATATTCGTCCACAATTGCACCTGTTGGACATGCATCGATACAAATTCTGCAATTACCACATAAATCCGATACAGGTTCATCATAAACAAATTCTAGTGAAGTAATAACAGTACCAATGAAAAACCATGAACCTATATGTGAATTAATAACATTTGTATGTTTGCCCAACCAGCCAAGTCCGCCATGAACCGCCCAAACTTTATCCATCGTGGGTCCATAATCAACATAAAACTTATTTTTAGAATCAAAGAAAGTGTCCTTAAAAAATTTTTCTAGATGCTTAAACTTATTCTCTATAACTTTATGATAGTCTTTTCCCCATGCATAAATAGATACTTTACCTTCGTTTGATTTAATCTTAGTTTTTGATTTTTGATAATAATTTAGTCCTAAGGAAATTATTGATTTAGCTTCAGGTAAAATGAGCTTTGGATTGACTCTTTTATCAAAAGTTCTTTCTAGCCAATGCATTGTTGCAGCATAACCGCGGTTCAACCACAGTTTTAGTTTTTCGCTCTCATCTTTTAGAAATGCTGCGCTAGAAAAACCAACGAGTTCAAAACCTAATTCGTAAGCTTTCTTTCGTACAATTTGAGTTATTTCTGAAAGGTTCATTTTACCAGTTTAGAAACTTTCGAGGAAGATTAGCGAAGATCTCACCATCAATAATTTTTGTCTCATATTTTCTGATGTTACTTTGGTTACTAAGTGTATTACCACTTCTTAAATCAAATTTCCAACCATGGATGGGACATGTCACTGATTCATTGCAAAGATAACCTTGATAAATTAAGGCTACTCGATTATGCGGACAGACATTTGAAATGACAAAAATTTCATTATCAACTTTAAAGACAGCCAAATCTTCATCATTAATTTCAAATCTAACTCCTTTTTTTTCTGGTAGGTCTGCCACCTTACAAATTCGGACAAAATTTTTCATGTTAGTCAGGAATAATATTTTTTGTATCAGCAACGAATCCTTTAGAACCAGAAGTTATTGTAACTGAGCTTACGAGTGGATCATGTTCAAAAAATAATATCCACTTTTCTTCGTATGCAATAGGTAAAATTTCTTTCTTTTCTTTAAGAGTTGTAAGAGGATATAAATCATAACTCATTATGTAAGGGAATTGAATATGACTTGAAGTTGGTATTAAATCACCGCAATAAAAAATGGTTTTATCATTGACAGTTAGTTTAAGATGTTGTTGTGCCGGTGTATGACCATTTGTTGTTATAACTTCTATTTCTTCAGTAATCTTTGTAGATCCTTCAAGTATGATCAGTTGACCATGCTCTTCTAAAGGTTGGAAATCATCCAATAAAAAACTGGCTTTATCTTTTTCTGAAGGATTTAATGCCCAATGATAATGATCCTTTTGAACGTAATATTTAGCATTTGGAAAAGTTGGAACTACCTTGCCATTTACTCTTTTTGTTGATCCTCCAGTATGATCGAAATGCAGGTGAGTTATGATAACATCAGTAATCTCATCAGGTAAAATATTTTTTTGTTTTAATGCTTCATCGATAGGAATATTTTGAATAGCATAAATACTTTTGAATTTGTCATCAAACTTATTTCCGAGTCCGGTATCCACAAGAATTTTTCTGTCATTTGAAATTAAAAGTAAAGATCTTGTTGCAAGGTCAATTCTATTTTGCTCATCTGCTGGATTAGTCTTGTTCCATAAAACTTTAGGAACAACACCAAACATTGCTCCTCCATCAAGACCAAATTTACCTGACTTAACAGAAATTAATTCCCACTTACCTAATTTCATTGTTTAACCTTTTTATTTTAAAATAAGAAAGTCGATGCAAATGACATCGACTTTCCTTCAAATATTTTAATAAAAGATTACCTTCCTAACGAATCGAGGTATTCTTTTTTCTTTAGCAGTGTTTCTTTGTCTTCAACATGATTTGGATCAGGAACACAGCAATCTACTGGACAAACGGCTGCGCATTGTGGTTCATCATGAAAACCTACACATTCCGTACATTTGTCGGGAACTATATAATAGAATTCATCGGAATAAAACCCCACGGCACCAGATGGAGCTGGATCGTTTGGTCCATATGTTTTTCCAGCAAGTTCCCATGAACGTCCACCTTCATAAATTGCAGTATTTGGACATTCGGGTTCACAAGCACCACAATTTATACAGTCAGTTGTGATCATTATAGCCATTTTTTTCCTCCAAAATTTTAGTTGAATTAAGTTAGACAAATTTGCACATAAAAACAATTTAATTAAAAATCTATGAGAAAATTATATA
>CAKZPH010000293.1 GCA_937138605.1 uncultured Ignavibacteriales bacterium | reverse complement strand
CTATTAAAATCATTTTGTTCCATTAAAAATTGAACACTTTCAGCTAGTTGATCATCTATTTCGAAGAATAACATTCCATTAGGAACTAGTTTTTTCTTTGCCAATTCGATAATTCTTGTGTAAAACTTTAATTCATCATCTACAAAAATCGCAATTTCTGGTTCGTGAAGTTTTATTTCTTTTTGAACTGAATCTTTTTTCATTGAATTCACATACGGTGGGTTTGATACTATAATGTTAAAAGGTATATCAGGAATATCATCTTTTAATATATCAAGATTTAGAAAAACAACATTTCTGATATCCAATCTATTTGCATTAATTCGAGAGATTTCAATTGCCTTATCGGAAAGATCAATTAAATAAACTCTCGAATCAGGAAGAAACTTCGCAAGAATCAAACCAATGACTCCACTTCCAGAACAAATATCAAGAATATTTAGGCCCTCATCTTCTCTAATGCCTAATAAGACCTCTTCAACTAAGAGTTCTGTTTCGGGTCTTGGAATTAACACATCTTTTGTGATGTAAAATTCGAATCCATAAAAATTAGCTTTTGATGTTATATACTGAACCGGTTCACCACTAACTCGTCTGATTAGAAAATTTTTGAATTTCTCAAGCTCTTCATCTTTTAATGGTTTATCAAAGTTGGTAAACAACTGGTATCGTTTAAAATTCAAAACATCTGCTAACAAGATTTCTGCATTTAATCTTGGATTTTCTATTTTATGCCTTGCCAAATAATCGGTAGCTAATTTCAATACTTCAAGAATAGTTCGCATTATTTTAGAAACAAGTAAGTTTTCTTTAATTTAGTTAAAAATTATATCTTAAAAAATTTGGCTAAAACGACCAAGATATTAATAGTTAAACCACGAGGACTTGGAGATGTTGTTCTTTCAACAATTGTCTTAAAGAACTTAAAAGCAAACTTTGATAATGTAACAATTGATTATCTAACAGAAAAATTCGCAAAACCAGTTCTTCTCTTTAATCCATATATTAACCAAATTTTTACTTTTCCAGATAATTTTTTTGAATTGATTAAACTCATTAAAGTGCTCTTTAATAAAAATTATGACTACATTTTCGATTTTTATTCAAATCCAAGAACAGCATTTTTAACTTTCCTGATAAGAGGTAAAGTTAAATTAGGATATGACAAACGAGGAAGAAGGTACGCTTATGATGTTAAGGTGAGAATGGAGGACCCAAATCTTCATAGTGCCCTTGCTCATATAGAATTCTTAAAAAAAATAAAATTGAAAATTGAATCGGAAGAAATTCTATACTACATAACCAATGAAGAAATAGAATTTGCAAAAAACTTTTTTAAGAATAATAGTTTATCAAATAATTACGTGGCAATTGTACCAGGCGGTGGTTGGTCATCTAAAAGATGTGAGCCAAAAAAATTTGTAGAATTTTGTAAGGCAATTAATAAAAAATTTAACTATAAGTTTTTGATTCTATATGGAGATGATGATTCAAAGGATGCTGAAGAAATTTACACATCAATACCAGAAATTTCACATCTTGCAGGAAAAACATCAATTCGTCAAATGGTTGCATTAATTTCCCAATGTAAAGCCACTATTGCCAACGACTCGGGTCCGATGCATCTTTCAGCTGCAATCAAAGTCCCTACATTGGGTATATTCGGTCCAACCAATCCTTATGCACACGCTCCTTTTGGTAAAAATTGTTCTTTCGTCCGTAAAGATGACCTTGAGTGCATTCAATGTAACTTGCTCGTTTGTCCGAGAAATCATGAATGCATGTTAGAACTTGATGCAAACGAAGTAGTAAATGAATTTTCTAAAATTGTTTTGCACAATAGATATGAAAATTGATTACTCGGGTTTGAAAAGCGTTTTAGTGTTAAGAATCGGCAAAATTGGAGATCTAGTTTTATCATCATTTGTTTTTAGTTCGTTAAAAAAAATAAATCCAAATATTAAAATCACCCTGATTACATTGAAGAAAAATCGCGAAGTTCTTGAGTTCAATACATACATAGATGAAATTTACTATATAAATAAAAATTTGTTTTCAATACTTAGCTTGTTGAAATTGAAATTTAAAAAGTTTGACTTGATTATTGATTTAAATGATAATCCATCATCAACCTCAACGTTCTTACTTAAGAAGTTAAAATCCAGACATAAACTAGGATTCGATTTTACCAGGCAAAGCAAATATCTAACTTTGAAAGTTAAGGTTCCCAACAAAACACAAACTCATCTCATTGAACGTTATGTAAAATTATTAGTTGAAAGTGGAGCTGAAATTGATATTGGTGAAGTTAAACCCGAAATCCACATAAATCCCCAAATAGACAATCTCATAAAGTACAAATTCTTAGAAATAAAAAAACATCACAAAATAATATCTATTAACATATCATCTGGAGCAAAAATCAGATTTTACAAGTCAGAAAATTGGATTAATATTATTAAAGAGATAACTTCACTAATGCCAGATGTTAAGTTTGCCATTCTTTTTCTAAAAAGTGAAAAGCCATATGCAGATCAAATAAGAAATAGTTTTCATCCTGACTTATTTATCCATTCATCCACAACAAATTTTCATGAGTTTGCCTCAATAATTAAGTATTCAGATTTACTAATAAGTCCCGATACTTCTGCAATTCATATTGCATCTGCAACTGGCACATCAATAATTGGATTGTACCCTGAACCTGAATGGAATTTCGTGAGTTTTGCTCCATATAAAGTAAAATCGATTTGTTTAAGATCAAGGACTGAAAATATTTCAGAAATTAACTATCAAGATGTAATTCAAGCATATAAAAAATTAATGAAGGAATGATATCGACTATGGACAGTAAAATGAAGTTTGAGATACCAAAGTGCAAAAACTTTTCCGGTTACAAACCTTGCTTTCCATACTACAATTGTCTTGAAAACGGATGTAAAAAAAACAATCCGATTGGTAAAAAGATATTGATAATAAACCTCGATGCTATGGGCGATGTCATCATGACAACAGCTCAATTACCTGCTATCAAGAGAAAGTATGAAGAATCAACAATTTACTGGATAACTTTAAAAAACTCATATCCATTATTGCTTCATAATCAATACATTGATTACCCACTGGAATGGAATTTTGAGAATATTTTGTTTTTAAAATCCATAGAATTAGAAATAGTTTATAATGCAGATAAATCTCTGAGGTCTTGTGCATTACTTAAGTCTTTAAATGCGAAAGAAAAATATGGTTTTACTCTCAACGAAGATGGTAAAATAGTACCTGAAAATTCTTTTGCTAATTATAACTACATACTTGGAATAGATGATCATTTAAAATTTAGAGCTAACAATAAAACAGGCCAAGAAATTTTAGCCGAAACTTTCAATTTGGAATACAAACGAGATAAATACATATTGAATCTCACTCAAGAAGAAAAAGAGTTTGTTAAAACATACAGAGATAAAATTCTTGATGACGAAAATCAAACTATTGTAGGATTTAATACTGGATGTTCTAATAATTACCCGAATAAAAAAATGACAATTGAGCAACATGTCTATTTGATAAATGAGCTATCAAAATCTAAAGACTTTAAGTTAGTTTTGCTCGGTGGACCAGAAGACTCAGAAAGAAATAATCGCATAAAAGAATTATGCGGAGAAAAGGTCATCCTCACTCCAACAAATGAAGGGTTAAGACGTGGGTTATGCTACATTGATGTCTGTGATTTAGTCATAACCGGCGA
>CAKZPH010000292.1 GCA_937138605.1 uncultured Ignavibacteriales bacterium | reverse complement strand
ATTCGCCGACTAATTTAGACAACTTAATACCATTTGTTCGATTAAGGGTGGGGGATTTAAATCCTTCTTCATATCGTTATTTAGATTCATGGATAAGGACAGCACTTGTAGCTAGTATTGATAAGTTAACTAAATGGTGGAATTATAAATATTTATTAGATTCCAATTTTAATGCTTATAGGAATTCAAATTATCTTAGTTTTACTTACGATGAATCTATTTACGGTGTTATAGAACCTGGGGATAAGGATGTTTTGATTTTAATGGCTACAATTATTTTATTAGAGGGGAGTCTCGAAAATAGCGCGTGGAATTTTCATTCCTGGCGAGATGCTGAAATTTCTTATTCTAACTTAGAACAGTCTAGAACAAGAAACGAGATTCTTTCAAAGTTATGGGATGAACTTTATAATACTTTGAAACCGCCTGTTAAAAAATTAGCTCGATCGAGGAAACAAAGGGTAATTTCTATTGAAACAAGGAGTTAAAGATGAAGAAAAAAGTATTGTTTATTGGGGATGGTGTTGTATACACTGGATTTTCTACTGTTCTACATAACATTATAAAACGATTACCTAAAAAAGAATATGAAGTTCACCATTTAGCTATCAATTATTTTGGTGATCCGCATGAGTATGATTGGAAAATTTATCCTGCTGTTCTTGGTGGTGATATTTATGGTATTACAAGATTAGAACAATTTAATTTATCTAGTTTTAGTGGAATTTTTATTTTAAATGACATTGCGATTGTTGATTTATACTTAAAGAAAATAAAGAGTTTAAACTTATCGAGAATACCGCCCATAGTTATTTATACCCCAATTGATGGCTACGATATACCTAAGCGGTTTTTCAACGAGTTTGATGTTGTTAGTCAGTTGTGTGTTTACACAAATTTTGCCCACGAAAGTTTAAATAACATCGGTGTTAATTCGGTTGTAATTCCGCACGGTGTTGATAGAGACATTTTTTATCGGCTTTTTGATGACAGAAATAACGCGAAAAAATTGTTGTTTCAGTCTGTACCGGAGATAGATGATGACTCTTTTATTGTTTTAAACGCTAATCGGAATCAGCCTAGAAAGAGAATTGATTTAACCTTGTTAGGATTTAAATATTTTGTAGAGGACAAGCCGAAAAATGTAAAATTATTTTTACATTGTGGGAGGAAAGATAGCGGTTGGTTTATTGATGACCTTGTGAACACACTAGATTTAAGTGAACGGGTTATCATGACAGAGAGTGGAAAGCAATTACCACAAATTCCTTTATCGGCATTAAATTTACTTTATAATGCTTGTGATGTTGGTGTAAATACTTGTGAAGGTGAAGGTTGGGGTTTGGTAAATTTTGAACACGCAATGACTGGTGCTCCACAGATTGTACCGAATCATACATCTTGCAAGGAGTTATTTGACGATTGTGGGTTACTGATTAAAGTTTCTGAGTGGATTTTTGGCAGGGATATGAGCGTTAGACATGGAATTATATCAGTTGAAGATTTTGCAGAAAAATTAAATCTGATTTATAAAAATAGGGCGCTTTACAATGAACTTTCGATGAAAACTTTGGAAAAATTTAGTCAACCGCAGTATAGTTGGGATTTTATTGTAAAAGAGCACTTTCTGCCATTATTTGATAAAGTATGGAATTAATTACATTTCCGTCTAATACTGTTGAGATTATTGATGGCATTCGGAACGCTATCGGAAGACCTGTTATTTTTCAAGTGACAGTTTCTGGTACTGTATGTTCAACTTGTGGGATAAATCCCGTAACAGGCACTGCGCTTGATCCGTTTTGCCCGACATGTTCTGGTTATGGGTATTTATATACGTATGATTTTATTACGATAAGTGGGCATATTACCTGGGGCTATGCTGACCTACCAAAATGGATTACAGGGGGTGAATATTTTAAAGGTGATTGTGTAGTACAAATAAAGTTTTCTGATGAAATTTTGTCCATGTTGGAAAAAACAAAATATGTTTTTGTAGATGAAAAAAAGATGCGTATAGAACGAAAAACACTTCGAGGTGTTCCAAAACTAAATCGGATTTTACTAGACTTGATGCAGGAGGATTAGGATGAGAGACCAAGTTATTTTTATAAAGGGGATTGACGTTGATACAATGATTCATATCATTGAGACTTCGAATAAAAGAATGCAGGCTATTCTTTTAAGTTTTTTAGAGCAATATTTTGATGATGCTACATTTCCCGATGTTAGAAAAAAAGTTTTAGATACTACTAATGATTATACTCGAAATGTTGTTCGTACTTTAATCGGTGATGTAGAAAGTGTTTGAAAGAAAATCTCCTAC
>CAKZPH010000291.1 GCA_937138605.1 uncultured Ignavibacteriales bacterium | reverse complement strand
TCCCTATATTATCTATAATATTTCTTAACTGTTCTGGTTCGAAAGATTTAAGTGGACTCGCTCCAGAGGAAATGTTTCTATTAGCGAAGCAGAAATATGAAAAAAAGAACTATGTTGATGCCATAACAGAATTCGAAAGTATAGCAATTCAACATTCAGGCTCAGCAGTTATGGATGATGTACAGTATTACCTCGGGCTTTGTTATTATGGAAAAAAAGAATTTATCCGTTCTGCATTTGAATTTAGTAAGTTAATTAAAAATTACCCTACAAGTGAGTTCGTTGTTGATGCACAATTTATGTTGGCTGAAAGTTATTACCAACTTTCTCCCCATCGTTCGCTTGACCAAAGATACACAGAGAGTGCAATTGAAGAATATCAAGCATTTATTGATTTCTTTCCCGAAGATCCACGAGTTTCTGAAGCTGAACGAAAGATTAGGGAATTAACGGATAAATTAGCACGAAAAATTTATGAAACTGCTGAGCGATATCGTCGAATGGGCTACACCCGTAGTGCCTTAATTTATTATGACCAACTTCTTGAAAAATATTCTGATTCAAAGTACTCATCATCTGCTTTATATAATAAGATTAAAATTCTTGCAAGTAAGAATAGAAAATCTGAAGCAATTGATGAGGCTAACAAATATTTACAACTATTTCCGCAAGGTGAATATTCCAATGAAATAAGAAAACTTCTTAGTGAACTAACTAAAAGCTCCTCATGAAAGAAATAATAACAGAAGGTAGATCGATTAAAAATGTTTCTGATTCAGAAACAGTAATGACTGAGTTGGTACTTCCAAACGATACAAATCAACTTGGTAATCTGTTGGGCGGTAGATTGATGCATTGGATAGATGTTTGTGCAGCAACAGCAGCTGCTCGACATTCAAACACAGTGTGCGTTACTGCATCAGTTGATAAGATAGATTTTCATCATCCCATCAAATTAGGTGAATTAGTAATTCTAAAAGCATCAGTAAATAGGGTTTTTAATACCTCAATGGAAGTTGGTGTGAAAGTTTTTGCTGAAAAGATAAAAACAGGTGAGGTGAAACATACAAATTCTGCATATTTGACCTTTGTTAGCCTTGATGAAAAAGGAAATCCCTGTCTCGCTCCGCTTGTTAATCCTATAACAGATGAACAAAAAAGACGATATGAACAAGCACTTGTTCGAAGAAGATATCGGCTTCAGCAAGCGAAGAATAAAGCTTAGAATTATTTTCACTTTCCTGCTTTTGATCCCAACTATTCTCCTTGCTCAGAACATTAAAAAGCTAGATAGAATTTTGATGAATGGATTTGGGAGATATGAATTTATACATACTGATGAAGAATTATTTAAACTTTTTGCATTTGACTTAAATCTTGATGGAAATATTGATATTGGTGGATTGGATAAAACAGGAAAAAATCTTTTCATATTCTTTGGTAAAGGTCTGAATCAATTTGAGCGTCCTGTCAAATATTCTTTATCGGATAGTTTCTCTGGTTTGACAGTACGAAGGTTAAATTTAGATGACAGACCAAATTTAATTCTCTGGTCGAGAATAACTGGAAAAATAGAAATATTTTCAGTTCTTGGTAAGTCACTATTGAGAATTAAGAGTATTAAAATTGATTGTTGTTTCTTTGAAGTAGTTCCCGTAAATCTTGATCATACAAGAGAGCTTGAGTTGATTGTTTATGGTTCTAATTATAACGGTATTGATGTAATATCCTTAAGAGCTGTTCCAATACGTATCACTCGAATTTCTGATGGTTTTTACGATATATTAGTACCATTTTATCTAAACTCCGATGAAAAAATTGACTTTGTAACATTTAATAATGTTAACAAAGAACTTTACCTTTTCAGAAATAATTCAAATTTAAATTTCTCTAAAGCTCTTTATCGTAAGTTCAACAGTACATTTGGAAAGTTACACGTTGGTAATTACGATGAGGATGGAATAAATGATCTTGCTATGGTAAGTAATCGAAGTTACGAAGTAAACATTCTATCTGGAAATGGAATTGGTGGATTTGACCGGATTAATTCAATTCAGAGAAAAAGCATTGTCACTACATCAATAAGTTATGATTACAATCGTGACCTGGAAGATGATTTTATTTTTTATTCAACACAAAATAATCTTCTTACTCTTGATGTAATTAAGGACGGAATTACATTTCTTTCTCTTCCACTTATTGAGATCGATAGAATAAATTCAATTACAAATTATTTAACAACGACAACAAAAGGAGTTCTATTTTCTACAACTACCGGACTTAACTTAATCTATTACTCAAGTCTTCCAGATTTTGAGCAAACCTATGCAATTTCAGCTGGTATAGTTAATTTACAATTTCTAAGTAAACATAATGAGGTATTTAACAAAATATTGTGGATTGATAAAAGAAATAGAACATTAAATTTACTTTTACGTACCGAATTCAATACACCTAAAGAAATATACTTTATAAATTTGAGTTCAGATTATGATTTGTTAGAAATATTAGATGACGATAAAAGATACGTTAAATTAGTTTGTTTTAGTATTGGTAAGTATTACTTTGATTATTTTATAATTGATCTTTTGGAGAAAACATTTAAGCGTAAAGTTGTAACAGTTGATGGTGAAATTTTTCAGATTGGACTTAACACTCCCAAAGGTGAGCTTTTAACAGTTGTCGTAAAAAAAAGTGATGCACTAAAAGTATTTGTTGTAAATCCATTTGCTGTCAATCAGGTTTTACTTTCCAAGCAACTAAATAGAGAGAAAGTTTTAGCTTTTACTTTCGATTTTACAGAAAGAAAATTTATTGGATTAATTTCAGAAAAAGATTTAAGATTTAATTTAATTGTCCGTGAATTTGAATCAAATTTTGAAAAGTTTAGTGAGTACTCCTTAGGAAAGTTTAACTTTCCCAAGGCTATTGATTACAATCTTTATCTTTGTGGAAATAAAACGGGCGAATCGATAATATTTTTGAATTTGATTGCTCTGGATGAGTCTAAATTGTTTGTTTTAAGACCTGGTTTAGTTTCAAATGCTATCGAATTGCAGAATATTAATTTGCCCGATCGGTCTTTTTGTAATTGTGTTGAAAATTCAATCACTAAAGAGCCGGAGCTTTTATTTTTGAATGAGAAAACTAATGAACTTGAAAGGTTGGCTTTGACAAAAAGAAGTAGATTATTAAGACAAACAGTGTTAGAAAATCTTAAAAACATCTCTAGCGTTTACGCAATCTCCAGCTTACCATCAGGGGAACTTGCTTATGTTTACAATTACTCTATTTTAAGAATAAAAAAATTGAAAAAATGATTTCAATGCTTTTAGTATTAATTATACTCACTGCGATTAATTTGTTTGCTCATGAAAACTTAAATTGTCAAAAGAATTGGGATTCCCTATACACAGCCTTTTTAAGAATTAAAAACTTTCTTGGTTCTGAATATGACCATTTTTTAACAGACAAAAAATGTGGTTTCTCACTCATTAATTCCATCAAGCTAAACTTAACCCAATTTACCGATGATAAGTCGAGACTTGCTCAATCACTTCTAACAAGACCTGTAATGCAAAAGTCAGTCGTCACGCCGAGCGGTAAATTCCGTATTCATTTTGACACTACTGGTGTAAATGCTATTCAATATTCGCTTGAAGAATTAATAAAAGCTGTTGACTCTTCTTACAACTTTGTTTGCTTGCGAATGGGATTTCCAGCGCCACCATCAGATTTTGGAAATGGAGGGGATATTCTCTACGATTTCTACATCATGAACGTGTATCCACTTTATGGTTATACAGAATTTGAGACGCCATTGGGAAATAATAGATACACTTCTTTTATTGTTATAGATAATAGTTTTCATGAAGATGATTATTATACAAAAGGGATTGATGCTGCACGTGTAACAGTTGTTCATGAGTTCCACCACGCAATTCAGTTGGGCAATTATGGGTTTAGAGAAACTGATGCTTGGTTTTATGAATTGACTTCAACTTCAATGGAGGAGTTTGTTTTTGATTCAGTTAATGACTATTACTTTTACCTTTCAGATTTTTTCAGGCGTACAGATAAAATTTTTACTGCTCACAATGGTTACTCTCAGGCTATATGGAATATTTATCTTGCAAAAATTTTTGAGAATGACTACTCCATTTTTGTGCATCAATGGGAATTGATGAAAAATTATCCAGCTCTTGAATGCATTAAGAAATCCATAGAAAGCAGAGGGAAATCTTTTCGAAGCGTTTTTGCCAGATTTTTTCTCTACAATTACTATACATCCTGGCGGGCAAAACCAGAAGAATATTACGAAGAAGGAAGATACTATCCTGAAGTGTACATTCGAATGAAAATTAATTTTCGAATTCCCGAACGAAGTATTACAGGAAATTCTCAACCATGTGCAGCACAATATATAATGATTGTAGATTCTGTATTAAATTATCCTCTGCCTTCCGATTCAATATTATTGATTTTAGTAAATGTTAACGTAGATTCGGCATTAAATTGGTCAAATTCCTCAAGCGCTTTTCAGTATAATTATAAAATCACGAATAGTTTTTCCAGTTCTTACAAAAAAATTTCAAAAAATCTTTATGGGAAACTTGAGGTAAACGACCCTACGAATTGGTTAGAACTATACGTAGTTAACGATACTTCGGAAGTAAAAATTATTTCTTCACAAAAATTGAATCTTGCCTTTCCAATGCCAGTGAACTTTTCTAAAGGTAAATCATTAAGAATACCAATACCTCCAGACTGGAAAGGAACGACTCAATTGTTAATTCTTACCAGTTCACTTGATGTTGTATATCGATCAGAAAAGGTTATAGAATTTTTTGAAGATAAACTTATTGTGAGCTGGGATGGAAAAACTAATTCAAAGGAAATAGTCGCTTCAGGAGTTTACTATTTTTTGTTAACTTATGATAATAAAAAGCACATTGGCAAAATAGTTGTTTTAAATGAATAATGTCAGATTGATCGTAAGTAATCTGAGAAAAGCATTTAATCGTCGATTGGTGTTCGATGGTGTAAGTTTTACATTAGAAAAACCTGCTAGTATTGTAATTACCGGAAGAAACGGTTCAGGTAAATCTACGTTGATAAAGATTTTAGCAGGTGTATTAAGTACTTCTGGTGGAAATTTTTTTTATGAAGTGGGAGAATCAAAGCTTGATTCAGAGAATATTTATAAAATTATAGGTTTGGTATCTCCTTATTTAATACTGTATGATGAGTTCACTGCTTTTGAAAACCTTCATCTTTTTTCAAAAATTCGTGGTATAAAGAAATCAAACGAAGAAATTTTCGATTTATTAGACCAGGTTGGTTTGTACGAAAGGCGCAATGATCTGTTAAGAACATTTTCATCCGGTATGAAACAAAGGATGAAATATGCTTCGGCTCTAATTCATAATCCAACAGTGCTTTTACTTGATGAACCAACCTCAAATCTTGATGATGAGGGAAAAAAGTTTGTAAACAAATTAATTCAAGATTTTAAGTCAAATAAAATTCTTGTAGTTGCAACTAATGAACAGAGTGACTTTCAGTTTGGAGATTCTATCATAAACCTTGATGCATACAAAATAAATTCAAAACGATGAAAAAAGCTTATTACATTTTTCATAAAGATTTTTCTTCAGAGTTAAGAATGCGTTTTGCACTTAATGCATTAATAATGTTTGTAGTTGTTTCATTGAGTACAATTCTTTTTGCTATTGGAAGTGAAAAAGCTACAGAAAATGTTTACGCTGGTATGATGTGGGTTGTGGTTTTCTTTTCAGCAATGTCTGGTTTGTCAAGGACTTTTGTTTCTGAAGAAGAACGAGGGACAAATTTAATACTATCGCTTATCGCTCATCCTGTGAATATATTTCTTGGTAAGTTTCTTTTTAATCTCGTTTTAATTTTTTTCATCAATACAATAATAGCAATACTTTATCTTACATTATTTTCAGGTTTTGTCATTCAAAATTGGTACAGTTTTATATTGGCATTTGTCTTAGGTAATATTGGCATTGCAACTTCCTCTACAATAATTGCTGCAATAATTGCAAAAGCAAATGTTAAAGGAACTCTTTATCCTGTTTTGGCTTTTCCTATTTTGCTTCCAGTAATTCTAATGTTAATTGAAATCACGAAATCTGCCATGGTTGGGGAATCAATAAGTGAAGTTCAATCAGAATTTTTTGTTTTACTTTCATATGATGTTGTTATGTTAACCGCATCTTTAATGGTTTTTGATATTATTTGGAAAGATTAATTGACATAAATGGTGAATAGTGCGAAATAGTTTCATTGTAATTAGTATCAAATCAACTTATTTTTGAGCCAGATATGAAAAGTATTTTAAGAATTACAGTATTTGTTTTAATTACACTGGTATTGATTCTTAGTATCGTTCCACCAATAGTTGAAACTCCAAAGAATTTTTTTGAATTTCCATTAATTCCCGGGCTTGAGGATAAAGCCAAAATTATTTTTTTTCATGTTCCGACGGCCTGGCTTACAGTCATTGCTTATTTAATAGCTATGCTTTATGGAATACGTTTTCTAAAGACAAAAGATATTTATAATGATATGAAATCTGTTTCGTCCGCAGCTTTAGGAATAGTTTTTTGTTTTTTGGCAACACTAACTGGTTCAGTTTGGGCAAAATTTACTTGGGGTTCTTTCTGGCATTGGGATCCGCGAGAAACAAGTATCTTTATTTTACTGTTAATTTATGGTGCATATTTCGCTTTGAGATCTGCCCTGGATAATGAAGAAAAAAGAGCAAGACTTTCTGCCATTTATTCGATTTTAGCATTTCTTACTACTCCATTTTTCATCTTCATTATGCCACGATTAATGATTGGTTTACATCCAGGAGCTTTAGAAATTGATCCGACCACAGGACAAGTTAAAGCTAGTTCTAATCCTGTGATCAAATTCGAAATGGCTGAAAACATGCGAGTTGTTTTCTTTTTATCGTTAACAGCTTTCACTTTACTTTTTTTCTGGTTATGGAATTTAAGTTATCGTGTTTTAAGGTTAAAGTATAAACTCCAAACTGAAATGCAGGAGAGCTAATGGAAACTTTAGTTCAATTTCTTGAAAAAAATTCAATCTATATTGTTTTAATTATTGTTTTAATAGTTTGGTTTGGCATTTATTTCTTTATTTATGGCCTGGACAAAAAGGTTAAAAAAATTGAGGAGAAACTTGAAAAATGAAAACACGTTATTACATTGGTGGAGTCATTATTGTAGTTTTTTTAGGGATACTCTTTTATAATTTCACTAAAACAAACATCGAATATGAATATGATTTTCAGAAAGTGATGACTAATGGAAAAGTATGTAAAGCTTCTGGTGTTTGGGTCAAAGAAAAATCGTTCATTGAAGACGTTCAAAATAGAAAATTTATCTTTTACATAAGAGATGCTAACAAGAACGAAATGAAAGTAGTTTATCACGGAATTAAACCGAATAATTTTGAGATTGCTACAAATGTTGTTGTAACTGGAAAATACGAGAATGGTTATTTTAATGCGACGGATGTGCTGACAAAATGTCCATCGAAGTACGAAGGTCAAACTACACAAAAAACTGATAGCTAAAAATTTTTTGAGGTTTAGAATATGCTTGGAAATATTTTTATTACCATAGCTTTTGCATCTGCTCTCTTTGCATCAATAATGTATTTTCTAAATTATAAAGGTAATGAGGGTTTGTTAAAATATGCTAGAATGTCATATCACCTGATGATAACAGCTACAATATTAGCAAGTGTTACACTTCTTTATCTAATACTTAATCATAATTTTCAATACAAATATGTTTATAGTTATAGCGATAAAAATCTGCCAATTGGTTTGTTAATATCAACATTTTATGCTGGCCAGGAAGGTAGTTTTCTATTTTGGGCATTGTGTATGGCCATACTTGGAATATTTCTACATTCTTATACTTCTACTAGAGGTGATTTAGAACCGAGAGTTTTGGCAGTTTATTCTTTAGTGCAATCATTCTTGTTGCTGATGATTACGCCTGCTTTGAAAAATCCATTTGCATTAATTTATTCTGAACCTTTTATGGCGCCAGCTACAACTATCGCATCTCAATACTTTAATTTACCATTTATGGCAAATTATATCTTTAGTGATCCTGCGACAAATCAACTTTTTGTAAAAATTGATAAGACTTTAGTTGCTCAGCTTACTAGTGCTGGAATCGGATTAAATGAATTCATAATAAATGGAAAAGGACTAAATCCATTACTTCACAATTTCTGGATGCAAATACATCCACCAGTGTTGTTTGTCGGTTTCGCTTCGATGAGTATTCCATTTTCGTTTGCTTTCTCTGCATTAATTAAAAATGACTACAGAGAATGGATTAAGCAATCACTTCCATGGACCTTATTTGGTGCTATGGTTCTTGGTTTGGGAATTATGCTTGGTGGTTACTGGGCTTATGGGGTTTTAGGTTGGGGTGGTTACTGGGCATGGGATCCTGTTGAAAATTCTTCTCTCATTCCATGGATTGTATCAGTAGCTGCATTTCATACAATGCTTGTCCAGAAAAGAACGGCAAACGAGAATAGCATTGGTGCTTTTGCAAGAACTAATCTCGTTTTAATCATCCTTTCATTTATTTTAGTTCTTTATAGCACATTCTTGACAAGAAGTGGAATTCTTGGTGATGCATCAGTTCATAGTTTTGTGGATCCAGGTTATCTCGCCTATCTACTTTTAATTATTTTTATGGCAACTTTTATAATTCTTGGTGGAGGACTTATAATATACCGCTGGAAATATTTGAAAAAAGTATCCCCTATCAATCAAAACTTTCTTTCAAGAGAAGTTGCTTTGTTTACGGGTTCGAGCACTTTAGGAGCCGTTGCATTGGTTACATTTCTTGGAACATCTGCACCAATTCTCGGCAAATCAGTTCAGATCGAATTTTATAACCAGATGAACTTACCACTTGCAATAATCATTGGACTTGTAAATGGATTGAGTTTGTTATTGAAATGGAAGGAATCAGGTTTGGACGAATTACTGAAAAAAGTCAAATTTTCTCTTGCAGCTTCGGTGGTTTCAACGGTTATCTTATCTTTTTTTGGAATTAAAGAAATATCTATGATTCTTTTCACATTTTCATCAATATTTGCCTTATTTGTTAATGCTGAAATTATGTTGAAAATAATTAAATCAAATTTTGAGAAAATCGGAGCTTATGTAGCTCATGTGGGACTCGCAATACTATTCCTTGGAGTAATTGCTTCTTCAAAATATGATAAAACTCAGGATGTTAATCTTTATAAAGATGAACCATCTGAAGTTTTAGGTTACAAAATGACTTTCACCGGTTATCAACCTACACCAGATGGTAAATATGAATTCGAAGTTCAAATTGAGAAAGATGGTAAGAAATGGAAAGCTTTGCCGGTGATGTATTATAGTGATTATAATCAAGGAATTATGAGAAATCCAGATATTATTCCTTTTTTAACAAAGGATGTATACATTACTCCTGTTTCATATGATGAAGGGGTACATCAGCATGGACAAACAGTCCAGATCAAAAAAGGTGATATGACCGAATACGAAAATTATGAAGTGAAATTTGTAGATTTTGATTTTTCTGAAGAATCAATGAAAAATATGATGTCAGGATTAGGATTTTCAATGGGTGCTATTTTAGAAGTCAAAGATAAAAATTTAAATAAGATATATAAAATTTCTCCCAAGTTTGAAATAAAAGATGGTATCAGAACAGATAAACCCGAAAAAATTGAGGAGTTAGGGCTAACTGTATCGCTTTCTGATTTACAGGCTGATAATCAAACTGTTATTGTTAAATTAATCCATGAAGATGAAAATAGTTTGACCGATGTAAATAAAGAATTTATTTCTATTTCAGCAAGTATCAAACCATTTGTTGGATTGGTATGGTTAGGCACGATAATAATTGTTGTGGGATTTTTCATATCAATGGTAAGACGATTAAAGGAATCGCGAAGTTAGGTAAATAAAATTTTTTCCATCGAGCAAGACGTTTGTCTGGCTTTTTTGATTAAAAGCAGATAGAATTAGTTAAGTTTATATTTCAAAATCAATCAGTTTTTTTATTAATTATAAAAATGAAAAGCTCGGGTTTAGAAACATGAGTTTAAATTTTGGATTTAGTTGGATTAACCGATTTTGTCGTTAATGAAGATTTTATAATTAATTGTGTATGAAAATAGAGCTACGGTAAATTTGCTGCGAAGCTCGTTATTTTTTTATGGGGAAGAATATTTTTGATCACTTTCATTACAGTAAATATTGAAAACCGGTGCATTTCTATTGTTTATAACTCCTTTAATGATCAAGAAATTAGGGCTAATCACTAAAATCAAAGAAATTCGATATTCTTCTGACAGAAACGCTAAGAAATACAATTAGTGAGATTATAAACATCAGTTTTTAAAGTACTACTAAATTGTAAAATGAACTAACAGAAAAAAGAGTTAAAATCTCTGTTCCTTAAGTTGGGCATCTTAACATTAAAGACATGGAAAAAACTTCTGGTTACTATTTTTAAGGCAAATTGACCATAGTTCGTCAAATATTTACTGGGGTATTTTAAGGTAAAGCTTTTTTTCTTTTTGATAAAGAAGCTTCTAAATCATTAGTTATAGTCTTATTAGATCAGGATGTAAATTATGAAGCGCTTAAAGACTTATTTTTATTATTTAAGCAGACAATATTGTCCTTACAGCTCTTCTAAGAATGTTTAGTAATTTGTTTAAGGTATAGTTTGTTTTTCAGTTCTTGAAATCGCTCTTGAATCATTACGCAAATTGATTGAATAGTTTAATTTTAGAGAGAAGTAAATAAGATATGATTTGATTGTTTTTGTGAAATTTAATTTTAAGATAAAAATACTGAATGTTCTAAAGTTTTAGTCATGGGAGTGATGTCTTTTGAAAGTTTTAATCCAGAGATTAATAAGCTTGAATAGATAATAATAAAGTTCAAATAAAATTGAATCTTCAATTTCTGATAGGGTTTTAAAACATGCTAGTTTTGATTTTGTTGTATTGAGTAGAGATTTAACCTTTATCAAAGTTCATTAAAAGTCTACTTTAAATTTTTAAGTAAGTTGAAGATGAACTGGCTAAAAATCTTTAAAAATTAAGTTAGTTGTAAAGAAGAACTACTAAATTAAATCAATCTAACTTTTGGAATTAAGAAATCCATTGAATCATCAATTTTATTTAAAGAAATAAGCATTAAAGAGGAAAAATAGATTTTGTTTTAGATATTCCAGGTGAATCAAACATTAATGCAGAAATTGACATATTTAACATTTTTACTGGAAATCCATTTAATAAATCAATGAATTCACATTTAGGTTTGGCCAAATTTTATAATATATGCAACCGAAAAAAAATAATTCATTGTTAGCAATTTCGGATTATATAATTTAATTAGACGGAGGAGAATTAAGACAAATGTCAGATACTATTAAATTAAACTTTATCACTCGAATGTAAAAAGAAAAAGACCCTCACTTAATTTTAGCTTAGTGAAAAATATTCTTTGATTTTGTAATGGTAATTTTATAATTGAAAGTTGAAGAAATTAAGGTAAGTACAATTATAACTTATTTCCCTCATTTTGTTAACTGATTCGTTAATAATCTATAAGAAGATTTTTAATATGACTTAAATTACCTGATTAAGATAATCTTTTTTGTAAGAATTAAATTTTCCATTTTTAACCTCAGGAGGTAAATTCCTGTTGATAAATTTTGAGCGTTAAAATCAATTCTATGCGCTCCAGCAGACATATTACCACTAAAAATTGCTTTTAATTTTCTTCCAAGTATGTCAAATAACTCTAATTCAACTTTACCCGCGGAATGAAGGTCAACTACAATTTGAGTTATGGAATTGAAAGGATTTGGGAAGACATCAAATCTAATCAATTTTTTTGTTGGAGAATTTGAGTTTTCAGTTTTAGAAAAGAATGGTGGTCTATACTTTAATATATATCCACTATCACACACTGCATAGCCATGCAATGAATCTGTAAAAACTATTTGGTTAGGTTGAACCGAATCTGGTGCAGGATACTCAGACCAAGTCCAACCTGTGTCCATAGTAACTAGAAATTTTCTTTCACCAATTAAATTAAGCCAACCTTCATGAAAATTTTTGAAAGCGACTGAATTTGCTATACCGAATATATCAAGTGTTCTATAAATCCAGTTTAATCCCTTATCATATGAAATGCTAACTGAAGTCCCATATTCATAATCACCTCCTACAGCAACAACAAAATTAGTGTCTAATATTTGGAAATCTAAGATTGGCTCAGGACCAATTGGGAAAGAATCCCAATTATTTCCACCATCACTAGTTACCCATATTACTCCCGCAATGTCGCGAATACCACCGCATCCGAGTCCGAACATGTTATCAAAAAATTTTAATTTGACTATAGGAAAGTTAGCGAATTGGATATTTGAAATTCTTGCTTCTGACCAGTCCACTCCGCCATCGGTTGTTTTAAGTATTGTTCCAGGTTCTCCACACACCCATCCAATTAATGGGGTTTGAAAAAATATGGAATGGAGGAATGTCAAGTCTTTACCGTAATCTTCTGCAATCCACGTTGATCCGCCATTTGTTGTTTTAAGAAATGTAGTACCAATTGGTCCGAATTCATTTCTCCTCCAGCTTAATGCCCATCCTAAATGTTCATTTAGGAAATGAATATTGTGAATAGAATAATTAATGGGAGTATTTTGAATTTGCCAACTATTACCACCATCTGAAGTAAACATAATAATTCCTGAATCACCCGCAACCCATCCTTTGAGACTATCTAAAAAATAAAGACATTTCAGATTGTAAGAAGTTGGGGTTTCATGCTTCACCCAGTTTCCTTGTGCCAATAGTGAGTTTAATAAAAATATACTTAAAACTATGCTTACTAAATTTAACATTGGTATAGCCCTACAAATTTTGAAATCAAGTTGAATTAATGTGGCCATTGAAAACCTGCAAGGTATTAAATTCACACCTTAGTCATTTGTTCAACTTGTTCCCAGCAAATTACATCTTTAGCAATATCAATTTGTAGTTCTTGTGAGTCAATCAAATTATCACCATTTGAACTGTTAACAAATTCATATTTTCCATCACTTTTTAATATTCTGGCATTTACGTTATCGTTGAGTTGAAGTTCAATAATATTTCTTAATATATAATTTTTGATCAGTGTTGATTTAATTGGAAAGATAATTTCGACTCTTCGATTTAAATTTCTTTCCATCAAATCTGCGCTACCTAAGAAAATTTTACTATTTCCATTATTAAAGAAATAAAATACTCTTGCATGTTCAAGAAATCTACCAACGATGCTAAGAACTCTAATATTTTCACTGACGTTTTTAATGCCGGGTTTAAGCATACAAATTCCGCGAACAAGTAAATCTACTTTGACACCTTCACATGAAGCACGGTAGAGTGTTTTGATCATTTCTGGATCTGTAATAGAATTAACTTTGATTATAATTCTTCCGTTTCCATATTTCTTATTCGATTCAATTTCTTCTTCAATTAGTTCAACTAATCTTTTCCTCATGTTTATAGGTGCTACGAGTAATTCTTTGTAATAATCTTGTTCTGAATATCCAGTAAGGAAATTAAATAGTTCAGTTGTATCATCTGCTATATTTTCGTTGCACGTAAACAGCCCAAGGTCAGTGTACTGTTTTGTAGTAACAATATTGTAATTTCCAGTAGCGAGGTGAACGTATCTAACTAATCCTTCTCTTTCCTTTCTTATTATTAAAGTAACTTTACAGTGAGTTTTTAGACCTATTAATCCATAAACTACATGGACTCCCACCTTTTCTAATCTTCTTGCCCATTGGATATTGTTTTCTTCATCAAAACGCGCTTTGAGTTCAACAAGTACAGCGACCTGTTTACCATTTTCTGCTGCTTCAATTAAGCTCTCGACTATGGGTGAGTTGTTACCTACTCTATATAACGTTTGTTTAATTGCTAATACGTTTGGGTCTTCAGCAGCTCTTTTAATTAGTTCAATTACTGGTAAAAAAGAATGGTAAGGATGGCTGAGGAGTATGTCATGTTTTTTTATTGCTGTAAAAATGTCCTCATTTTCTTCAAATAACTTGGGGATTACAGGTTGAAAAGGTTTAAATTTCAAATGAGGCATTGGCAGAGCGTAAAGAAACATCAAGTCACCAAGTCCAATTGGACCATTCAAAATTTGAATATTAGCGTCACTTATTTCCAAATTTTTTTTCAAAAGACTTAACATTTGAGGAGGAATTTCATTTTCAATCTCTAATCTAACAACAGCGCCAAAGCGTCTTTGTTTTATATTTTCTTCAATAACTTTCAATAAGTCATCGGCTTCATCTTCTTGAATTTCAATATCTGTATCACGAGTAACTCTAAACACATACGAATCAAGAACGTTCATCTTTGGAAATAATGTATCTAAATTGTTTTGAATCACTTGTTCAATATAAATAAGTCTGATATTTCCGCTAGATTTTCCTGTTGAATTATATTTTCCTTTGATTTCGTTTATGTTAATAAACCTTGGTAAGTTTTGTGGAACTTTCACACGAGCAAAGTGTTGTTCTCCCGTTTGTCTCTCGATACTTACAGCAATATTAAGTGACAAGTTTGAAATGTGGGGAAATGGCCGTCCGGGGTCAAATGCAAGGGGAGTTAATGTGGGAAAAATCTCTTTGTGATAAAAATGTCGTAAAATTTTTATTTCGTCTTCTTGAATATTTGAATAGTTCAGGATTTCAATACCAGCGTCTTTCAACTCTTTGAGTATCTGGTTTTGATAGTAGTTCATAAAAATTTTACAGAGTTTTTGAACTTCAACAGATATTTGCAACAAGGTTTCTTGGGGAGTCAATCCGTCTATCCCTACGGTGTTGATACCCGCATTAATTTGTTCAATTAAACCAGATACACGAATCATGTAAAATTCATCGAGGTTGGTACAAAAAATTGATAAGAATTTCACACGTTCCAGAAGTGGTAGACTTTCATCCAGCGCTTCTTCCAGAACTCGTCTATTGAATTCAATCCAGCTTAAATCACGGTTAAAATAGTACTCATGTTTGTTGAAAGAGCTAGTTTTCATTTAATTCAAATTACTTTTAATCAAGAATAATCAATTTTACGATAATTTTCTAAATGATTTTGTAACTCAAATTTGCAAGAATGTAAATGTAAGCTTTGAATATCAGAAAAAAATTATGTTAAATAATTGGTAGTAAGAAATTTGAAATATCTGGTCTGAGAATATCAGTTAGTTTTCACTATTCTTTGTTCATATTTTTGTATCTTAAATAAAAACAAAGTGAAAATGTTAATAAAATTTATTGGTGCTACAAAAACTGTAACCGGTTCAATGCATTATCTTATTATTAAAGACAAAAAAATTTTACTTGATTGCGGGCTTTATCACGGTAAAAGAAAAGATTACTACGAGATTAATGCGAATTTTCCTTATTTCCAACCTGCTGAAATCGATTATGTAATTCTTTCTCATGCTCACATAGACCACTGTGGAAATATTCCCAATCTTGTAAAAAGGGGTTTTGAAGGCAAAATAATTTGTACAAGCGTTACAGATGACTTGTGCAGAGTTATGTTACTGGATAGTGGTTATATTCAGGAAAAAGATGCAGAATATGTTAATAAAAAACATTTTAAAAAAGGTCTTCCACCTGTTGAACCGCTGTACACACAAAAGGATGCAGAAGAGTCATTAAAATTATTATATGGAATTCCATATCATAAAACATTTGAAATTGATGAGAAGATTGAAATTACCTTTTATGATGCTGGTCATATACTAGGTTCAGCTATTACACAAATGAAAATTAAAACGAACGGAAAGAATTTAAATCTTACTTATCTTGGTGATTTAGGAAGACCGAAACTACCAATAATAAAGGATCCTGAATTAGTTGAGACTCCAGATTATTTAATCACTGAAGGAACTTATGGAGCGCGTTTTCATCAACCACCACAGGAAGTTAAAAATATTTTAATCGAGGTTCTTTTTAACGCGCTAAAACGTAATGGTAAAATTATTATTCCTGCTTTTAGCTTTGGACGCACTCAACAATTAGTTCTTCTTTTTCATGAAATTTTTGACGAATATTTTTTCAGCATACCAATTTTTATTGATAGTCCACTTTCTGCTAAAATAACAGAAATATATAGTAAACACGCAGAATGTTTTGATGAAGAAACATCTCGATATGTGCAAAATGGTAATCCACCTTTTAAGTTTGCTCAAGCAACCTACATTGAGTCCGTTGAAGAATCAAAATCGTTAAATGATTTAAATGAACCAGCAATTATCATTTCTGCATCTGGAATGTGTGAAACAGGTAGAATTCTGCATCATCTGGCAAATAACATTGAAGACTCAAGAAATACAATTTTAATCGTAGGATATAACGCACCCCACACTCTTGGAAGAAAAATTAGTGAGGGTCAAAGTCCTGTAAAAATTTTTGGAGATGAGTATAAAGTCAAAGCAAAAGTTGTAGTTCTTGATGCCTTGAGTGCTCACGCTGACCAAAAAGAGTTTCTTAATTATTTCAGTAATTTTGATAAAAATAAGCTTCGTAAGATTTTCCTGGTTCATGGTGATGAATCAGAATTAATTGAGTTCGAACGAGTTCTGGAAAGAGAAAATTATAAGAATATTTCCATTCCTGATAAAGGTGATGAATTTCATTTATAAAATTATTCTAATTTTAGTATTCACTTATTCAGAAGTTCTTACTCAAATCTTTTTCACAGGCGATTCATTGAGAATTAATCAACTCTCTTATCTATCGAATTATTCAAAATTCTTTAATATTCATAATTATTCAGCAAAATTAGCATCAAATTATGAATTGTATAAATTCGGAATTAAATTGGAAAATCATTTTACTTCAACCATTTCGGAAACTTCAATTAAAAACATTAGAGATGATAATAGTTTTGATGGTGTCTTAAACTATAAATTCAATAATCTAATTAATTCTGGACTTTGGCTTCAATCAAAAATTATTAACGACAATCGAAGAGTTGGAATTAGCAAATTCAGTAATAATGATTTTCGATTTTTCGTCTCCTTTTCTCCATTGAATTCAATTAAGATTATTCCGTTTTACGGGTGGAAACAGGAGGAACAATTAGAAAATGTTGAAATCGGAAAATCGGTTGGACTTTTAAGTGAAATAAATAATTTATTAATTAATCAAAACACAATCGATTCACGGTTAAAATATATTAACGATGATCTTGATATTAGAAAGACGCGTATACTGAATTCTGAAATTTACTTTAAAAACTTCTTTGGTGAGAAGTTCAAATTACTTTCTAAAGTAAACTTTAACAGAATCGGACGCGATTATTATCTCAATATTGATTCAGCTACTGCAAAGAAATTCAATGTCAAATACAATTTAGAATATCGTATTGATAATCTTTTTCAATTAGATAACAGAATTGAATTAATAGATTTAATTCCTGGAAATGTGTTTATATTTAATAGCGATGTTTATTATAGAACTGTAGATAAAAACACACGCTACAAAAACCTGGATATTCTTTCTAAAAATCTTTTTGATACTAAAATTGCAGAGTTTAAACTTGAACTTGGAATAGAAACAAAATTTTCCCTTGAAAGCTTTGAAACAGAGAATCGAATAGGATACTTTGAAAGGTCAGAAAAGCATTCTGTCAAGAGGATTACTTCAATACCGGACTTTTTGCTATATCAAAGGTTAGATGAAGAACAGCAGAAAAATAATTTTTCAACAAGAATTACGCTTTCAAGTACTAACAAACTCAATATTTACAAAAAAGACACAATTCAATTTGATATAACTTTTTCCAAATTAAGATATGATACACCACCAATTGAAAGTTATTTTAATCCAATCGATTTAGTTCGTGATGATAGAGACGAGTTAATGTACATTTTAAAAATTGAACTTAAAAAATATTTTAATCCAGAATTAAGCGCAACAATACTGCTTGAATCATACAATAACCACATCGTTTATATATTCAAAGAAAGAAGTTCAAACAATAGTTGGAATAGAGTTTTAAGACTGGGAACAGATTCTTACTTTGATAATAACAGATTGAAAACCAGGAACAGGTTCGAAGTTCTTGCCAATTATACTGTTTACGATTTTGAAGATTTAGTTCAAAATATTCGAAGTTTTTCCTATCGTCAATTTGGATTCATCGATTCTACATTATTTTATCTTTCAAGAAAAACATTTATCAATGGATATTATTCCGTAAAACTTTCAGAGCAAGGAACACTTAATTGGAAGGCGTTTTCTTCATATCCAATCAGATTTTTACAAGAACAGCAAACTGAGCTTAAACTCGGTTACTATTTATCGATGCAAAATATAATATCTTTTGGCGGTAGAATGACTTATTTTGGTGAATATTCTTTTAATGGGAAAGAAAAAATATTAAACTACGATGTTAAAAGTTATGGTCCTCTTGTGGAGATGATGCTTTTTCATAGGGAAGATTTTTACTTTAATCTAAAATTATGGATTGAGTATATTCGACAAACAAATCTTCCGTTACGGAGAAATATAAATGTAAATTTCAATTCACTATTAGCAATTTAATTGAGACTAAATTAAAATTTTATAATTTTGTATCGTAATGCATAGGCATTTAAAATATACTCTTAAAACTTCTATTTACGAAATTGATAATCTTGCAACTTACCTTGATGAAGCTCTCGAGGGAATTAACATTTCTACAGATAAATACAACAACATTCTTCTAGCTCTTACTGAAGCAGTTAATAACGCTATTATTCATGGCAACAAAAATGACATCACAAAACACATCATTCTTGAATTTGTCTTATCTGATGAAACTTTCAAAGTCATTGTTACCGATGAAGGGGAAGGATTCGATTTAAATAAGGTTCCAGATCCAACTTTACCGGAGAACTTATTAAATGAACATGGTCGTGGAATTTTTATAATGAAACATTTTGTCAATGAACTTTTAACGGAAAAGTTAAAGAATGGGAGTAGCGTTATC
>CAKZPH010000290.1 GCA_937138605.1 uncultured Ignavibacteriales bacterium | reverse complement strand
CGAAGGGGAAAAACATGACCTGGTTTTATTAAATCTTGAGGCTTAGTCTTAGGGTTGATTACAGTTTTAATCGTTAAAGCTCTATCGTAAGCGGAAATTCCAGTCGTAATCCCTTTTCTAGCGTCTATAGAAACAGTAAAATTTGCGTCTTTGATTTCCTTTGAATTCTCCACCATTTGTTCAATTCCCAACTCATCAAGTCGCTTGCCTATAATAGGTAGACATATCAAACCCCGGCCATATTTGGCCATGAAATTAATTAACTGCGGAGTAACCTTTTCCGCAGAGCACACAAAATCACCTTCATTTTCACGAGAAGGATCGTCAACGACAATTACAATTTTACCTTTCTTAATGTCTTTTATAGCCTCCGGGATTGTAGCAAAAAAATTTTTTTTCATATTAACTAAAGTCATTAAATAATTTTTTGTAAACTTCTTTTCTATCTTTAATCGCTGATAGAATCGAATCGACATATCTTGCTAAAACATCAACTTCAATATTAACCAAACTACCGATTTTTTTGAATCTCAGGTTTGTCTTTTCGAATGTATACGGCACAACGAAAATATTAAAAGAATCATCGAATTTGTTAGCAACTGTTAAACTAATTCCATCAATTGCAACTGAACCTTTTTCTGCAACTAAACGTCCATTTTTATGAGAAATAGAGAAAACAAATTCAAAACTATCGCCACGTTTTATTATGTTTAATATTTTAATAACTTCATCAACATGTCCGGTTACTATGTGACCACCAATTTTTGAGCCTAATCTTAATGAACGTTCAAGATTAACAAAATCATCTATTCGTAGATATTTTAAGTTTGTTCTTGAATAAGTTTCAGGTGAAATATCGAAAAATAAGTTTAACAAATTTTTATTTTTTATCTTTTTTGTTACAGTTAAACAAATTCCGTTTACAGCAATACTATCTCCAATTTCGACATCTGAAAAATCACAACTTAACTCTAACTCTTTTTGATTCAATCTTCTTATTTTTCCTAAAGTTTCAATAATTCCAGTAAACATATTAAAAATTACTTTATACAAATATTTTAATTTAACTAGTAATCAATCTGCAAGAATTTTATACTTCAACATTAAATCGGAAGAAATTCTTTTTATAGACTTTAACTTTAAAGGAAAAGCGTTTTTTATAAATTTAATTCCTTCACCTTCAACTGGAGTAACAGCACCTATCCCACCTATAATTTTAGGGCCTATAAAAACTATTAGTTCGTCAACAACTTTATCTTTCAATGCCCACCAAGCAGTTTCTCCGCCACCTTCAATCAATAATGAGAATATTGAAATCTTTTTCAAACTTTTGCATACATCTTCAAAATTGATTCGACCATTTTTCTTTTCTAATCTTAATAAAATTGCGCCCTTTTTTCTTAATAATTCTATTTTGGGATTATCTTCATCCATTGAATGAATAATTACCAACGGGCTATCAGCAGTAAAAATTTTTCTTTTCAGTGGAATTATTAACTCAGGGTCTAACACAATTTTGACAGGATTCTTACCTTCACCATGGCTAGTCAAAATTGGATCGTCTTTAATTACAGTATTTACTCCAACTAAAATTCCATCGAATTGACTTCTTAATTTATAAACCAGCTTTCTTGAATCTTCACTGCTGATCCATTTTGAATCACCACTTACCGTTGCAATTTTCCCATCAACTGTCATAGCATATTTCAATACTACTCTTTGTCTTTTAGTAGAAAATCTTTTTATATAGTCACTATAATATTTTTTCAAATCATTTTTTAGCAGTCCTGTTTCTATCTCAATACCTGCATTTTTAAGTTTTTTTATTCCATTGCCTTTAACCAATGGATTGGGATCAACGATTCCTATGTATACTTTTTTAATTCCGCTTTTTATTATTTCATCAACACATGGAGGAGTTTTTCCAAAGTGTGAGCATGGTTCAAGAGTTATGTACATTTCCGCGTTCGTTAAATTTTCCTTTGTATTATTAATTGCGTGTATTTCCGCATGACGGTCTCCAAAGAATTTGTGATATCCTTCACTTATTATTTTTCCATTCTTAACAATCACACAGCCTACTTGAGGATTAGGAAAGACTTTAACACCGCCTTTAAGGGCAAGTTGAAGAGCACGTTTCATAAAAGCATTCTTATTCATATCATCAAACTATTTTTACAAAAATAAACTTATTTGAGGAGTAAAAAATTACATATATAAGGAGTATGAAAGAAGGGTATGAATCAAACTATTGAGCCACCTGAGGGACTCGAACCCTCGACCTGCTCATTACGAGTGAGCTGCTCTACCAGCTGAGCTAAGGTGGCTTTTCAATTTTTATCTATTTTTCTTTTTATGTCTGTTTTTTCTTCTTCTCTTTTTCAGCTTATGAACATTCATTTTATGCTTTTTTCTTTTCCTTCCGCAGGGCATAATTTTCTCCTTTGATTAATGTGTTCTTAAAAGTTCTTGTGCTCTGTGTCCAGCTTCAGTATGTTCACCCAGAGCTATACATTTTTTAAAAATCTCTTTTGCTTCATTGATTTTTCCAAGTTGCAAATTAACAATTCCTAAATTCAAATATGCTATTTGATGTGATGGATTTTTATCTATTACTGATTTAAATATTTCCATCGCTTTGTCAAAATTTTTAAGCTCATAAAAACATACCCCCATATCTACCTTAGCATCGAAATCATTAGGTTTTAGATTTAAATATCTCTCATAAAGACTAATTGCCTTATCAAAAAATCCCGCATCGTGATTTAGATTGGCAAGATTTAACAATTTATCGGGATTCTGTGGATCTTTATCTAATTCAGTAGTAAGCCGGTTTATTTCATCAAGTTTACTAAGGTCAACCCGTGAATCCTGATTAAAGATTTGAGATGCTGGTTCAATTCTTGTCCGCTCATACTCATAAAGGATAAAAAATAATACTATTAAAACAAGAAAAGAAGAAAAATAAATAACCGGTCTTGTGATTTGATTTTTATTTAATTTCTTGTTTCCAAATTCTTTTGTAGTTTTTCTTGAAGAAGCTTGTTCTGTAATATTTTTAATATTGTCCGTATTTGAGACCGTTTCATGAAACCTTTCTAATTCCACGATTTTTTCATTGCCCCTAAATTTAGCACCACAGTATTCACAAATATTCGCTTCTAAATCATTTTCGTCACCACATACGTCACAAATTTTAACTATAAAAACTTCTTTACTTTGTGAATCAAGATTTTTTTTATCAATATCAGTCAAAAGCGAAACCCCACAATAAGGACAAAGCCTGGCATCAATTTCAATTGACTTATTGCAGTTAGGACAAATTATCACTGGTCTTCTTTCTCCACGGTTTTTCCTAGCTTCATTCCTTTATCAACAATTTGCTTAAATTCCTTAGAAAACTTAAAAGTAGGTACATAATGTTCCGGGACATAAACCTGTTGACCCGTTTTTGGATTTCTTGCTATGCGAGATTTTTTCTTCTTTACACGGAATGAACCAAATCCCCTTATTTCTATACCGTGTCCTTCTCTTAACATGGAAATGATCGTGCTGATAAATCCTTCAATTACAGCTTCTGTTTCAATTTTAGTCAATCCTGTTCCTTCAGCAACACGATCAACTATGTCAGCTTTTGTCATTTTCATTTCTCCTTAAAAATTAAACGATAACAAAATTTACTTAAAGTTTGTTAAGAATTCGCTTTAACTTATTAAATTACAATAAGTTAGACCATTCTAAAATAATAAGAATTTATCGAATATTCAAAAGTAATTTTTTGAAGGCATTAAATAGATTACAATGGAGTTGATTAAATAAAAAATAGCAGCCCCGAATAGTGTATACTTGAATCCAAAATTAAGAGACAGAATAATAGCCAAAACACTAGCAATAACAGAAAAACTTCCGTTAATACCCCAACTAAAAGGTATCAATTTTTCATCAAAATTTGCAAAAAATTTTATTCCAAGTGGAAATGGCATTCCCATAAAAAAGCCAACAATTCCAACAAAAATGAAACCAATCAAATATTTCATAACGTCACTTAATTGAAAAAGAAGTTTAAACAGTGCTGGACTCAAAATATTTGCTAAAAAAATAAGTGTAAAGACCGAAATTAAGATTCTTGAAATGCTTTTCTTTTCAGGTTTTATTCGAGATGAAAATAAACTTCCTAATCCGGCAGATAACAAAATAGAACATATAACAAATGTTACAGCATAAATATTATTCGATAATAAAAGTACCATTTTCTGAATCATAAGAATTTCAAAAATCATGAAACCAAGACCAATCGAAGAAAAATATATTAAACTAAACCACAATAACTTACTTTTCAACTTCACAACATAAAAAATCAAAACCAGTAATAGTAAAGCAGTCATCAGAATCAAGGCAAAAGCAATCCAGATCAAGAAATATCCAACTTCAACGTAGCTTAATAATTCAACTGGATATAATTTTTTTATCTCAAAAATTTTATCAATACGAATGAAATTTGAAAAAAAAGGTTTGTCATCAATAGCTGCAGTTATGTTAAAAGGATATTTCTCAATAAAGTTTGCATTTGAAATTATTGAATCAATGTATGAGTAAATACTGGTATCTTGAATAGAATTAAATTTTTCTTTCGACATCAAGTTAGCATAATTTGAAAATAAAACATCAAACTGATTTAATTCACAAAACGATTTGATCCGAAAAATTTCATCTGGAGAGAATCGACCATTTTTTATAAGTAGAGTAGCCAAATTCCAGTTATTAATTGCAATAAGATCATAATTAGCCTTATCTCTAATTGTTTCATTCAAAATGGAAAATAATTTCAAAACATTCCTATATGGATAATCTATATAAACAGAAATTGAAAATACACCGTCTTCTCGAATTAACTTTAAGCAATTTCTAAATGCTTCGACTGTGAATAAATATTTTTCTTGAAGGGCGTATAATCCTGAGCTAACTCCATGTGCTTCGATTGGTGGATGAAAAATAACATCATATTTATCGCTCGTTGTTTCAATAAAGATTCGAGGGTCTAATTTTTTAACAGAAATTAAATCTGTATAGTTTGGTAAGTTCCCGAAAATTTTTCTCTCTATAATTCTAGCGACTATTGGATTTTGTTCAATGCAAACAACAGAATCAAATTTCGATAGCAAAGCTCTATAAAGCTCGATTCCCCCATTTGAGTTGAGAATTAAAATTTTAGATCTCTCAAATAAATATGGTAAAAATAAAGTAGAATGTTTTAGAAATTCATAATTATTGGACTCGAGTTGAAAACCAACAGGTTCACCATTATTAAATATGACATTTCCACTTGGAATTTCACCAGTATAATTCAGAGATAATCCTGGGGCATAAAGAAGTAATTTTGACTTTATAATTTCTATTTTTCCATGTGGTGAGTTTTGTTTATAAGTTATTTTAGCGTCAGGCAAATTTAGAGTTCTGGAAATACCTTTATATTGTGATGGTTTAAGTTCGATTGGCTTTACGAAAAAATAAAGATTCAATAAAAACACTAAAGTGATTAAAAACCACGCTGCTTTGGATTTGTATTGAATTAAATACAAAACTGCACATGATACTAAAATCATCGAATTAAAATGTAACAAAAGTTGAATATCGAATAACCACATCAAAAGTATTACAATAACACCACCGAAGGCAGAACCAATTAAATTAACAAAATAAACTCGACTTGATTGAGCAGAATATTTAATAAAGAAAATTCCTATAATGGAAGCGAATAATGTAAATTGGATAGAATAGAAAATTCCAACCAAAACAAATCTTAAGAGTTGAGATAAATCATAAAAGATTAGATATGAATCGAAAACAAAAAACTTTCTATTGATATAAAAAGTAATCGATAGAAAAAAAGAGCTAATTATGATCAAAAGAAAAATCGCCTTGTTAGTATGGGCTATGATTAATTTTTGAAAAATTGAAAGTACAATTCCACTTAAACCAAGACCTAAAAGTGCGTAAGAGATTATCATTGAAGCAAAGTGATAAAACTGCTCGTAAGCAAAGATTTGAATAAAAACAATCTGAGTTGAGATAAATATTGAGGATATGATAAATAGAATTAAGTAGGTAGTATTAAATTTTTTCATTTTCCTCTAACGAAAGGTACAAAGCGAACAGGCATTAAACTTTTAGAATAGATTTTTCCTCCTTTTTTTTCAATTAACATTAACGTCTGGACAAGAAATGGTGAGCCAACTGGAATGACCATTTTACCACCATCTTTTAATTGTTCTATAAGTGGCGGTGGAACAAATTCTGCAGCGGCAGTAACAACAATTGCATCAAATGGAGCGTGTTCGTTCCATCCCCAATATCCATTAGCATTTTTAACTTTTATATTCTTATAACCAAGTTCATGAAGCCTCTTCTTTGCTTCATTATAAAGTTCAGTTATTATTTCTATGGTAAAAACAGAATCAACTATCTCAGCTAATATTGCTGCTTGATAACCTGACCCGGTACCTATTTCCAAAACTTTAATACATTTTTCTGGTTCGATTACTTCAGTCATGTAAGCAACAATAAATGGTTGAGAAATAGTTTGTCCATAACCAATGGGCACAGGCCTATCGTGGTAAGCTTCACTTATTCTATTTTTGGGCACAAACAAGTGTCTTGGCACTTTTAACATAGATTCAATAACAATCCTATTTTCGATTCCACGGGCACGAATTTGAGTATTAACCATTTTTTCCCGAGTGGATTTATAGACATCTATAACACCAATGAAGCCATAAATAAAAATGACTGGTATTAAAACATAAAATATTTTTTTTTGTCTTTTCATCTTTCTCTAATAGTAAAATAAGCACTAAAGATATAATTATTTCGATTTTTCAAATCAGTTATTTTGATTTTATACATGTTTGATTGATTTACAGCAGGAACAATCCACTTGTAACTTCCATCGTTATCTGTTTCCAATGATAAAGTATGAATCAAATATTCTTTGCGATAAAGTTCAATTTTAATTTTCATTGTATTGGATAAAGGGTACCAAATTATCTCATGTTCTTGATGAATAAATAAAATTTCTCTGTATTTAGGAGCTATTATTTCTGGAACTTGATAAGTGCCCGAATGCTCAATATTAATTGATTCAGTTTGAAAATTCTCTCTACATGAGAGAACAAACAAAATGATAAAAAAAATCAATATATGTCTTAAATTAGCCCCATGATTATTCCTAACAATTATTCTACAATTTAATTTAAAAAAAAAATTTTAAAGTCAAGTTGATAATTTATTAATATATGTATTAAATTATTTTTTTGAATAAATAATAAGCAAAAATGAATCACCAAAAACTAGCGGAATTTGCAATTAAATCAAAATCAAATTCTTATTCACCGTACTCAAAATTTAGGGTAGGTGCTGCTCTACTTACAGAAGAAGACAAGATAATTACTGGTTGTAATATTGAAAATGCTTCATATGGTTTAACAATTTGTGCCGAACGAACCGCTATTTTCAAAGCTTACAGCGAAGGAGAAAGAAAATTTAAAGCAATTGCAATTGCCTCGGATGATAAAAATTTTTGCCCTCCTTGTGGTGCCTGTCGACAAATTATCTGGGAATTATGCGGAGATATTGATGTAATTCTTATTGATGGAAATGGAAACTTAAAAACTTTCAAAGCTTCAGATTTACTACCTCTTCCATTTGGCGATGAAAATTTAAAAGGTGGAGAAAATGGCTGAATTCACTCCTCATCAAACACCTAAAAATACTGGCTGGATTGAAGTTATTGCAGGTTGCATGTTTAGTGGGAAAACCGAAGAATTAATACGTCGATGCAGACGAGCAATGATTGCAAAACAAAAAGTTATGATCTTCAAACCAAAAATTGATACTCGTTATTCTGAAAAGGAAATAGTTTCCCATAGTGAGCAGTCACTTCCTTCTGAGGTTGTTGAAAATGCTTCAGAGATACTGAAGTTAGCAGTAGATGCTCAAGTTGTAGGAATTGACGAAGCTCAGTTTTTTAGTATGGATATTGTTGATGTCGTCAACAAACTCGCTGATGAAGGTAAACGAGTAATTGTTGCTGGGCTTGACCAGGATTACCGTGGCCAACCGTTTGAACCAATGCCACAACTCTTAGCCATCGCAGAATACATTACTAAAACTCTAGCTATCTGTGTTGTTTGTGGAAATCCAGCAGATAGAACACAAAGAAAAATTTCCTCAAAAGATCGAGTTGTCGTAGGAGCTTCAGATATCTACGAAGCTCGATGCAGAAAATGTCATAAAATTTATGGAGACTAGCATGAACATCTTAAACATCCTCAACGGAATTCTTGGAATGTTAGTAATAGTTAGCATTGCTTTCTTAATTTCAAACAACAAAAAGAAAGTAAACTGGCGATTGGTACTTAGTGGGTTAACTATTCAATTTGTTTTCGCAATTTTCATTTTACGAGGTGAGGATTTAGGAAAGTTTTTCCATCCCCTTATATGGCCTAAATTTTTTTTCAACTGGCTTGCAAACTTTTTTGTTTTGATTTTACAATTCACAACCGAAGGAGCAAAATTTGTATTTGGAAAATTAGCTTTAGGTCCCGGTAATTCAGAATCAATGGGAGTTTTCTTTGCTTTTCAAGTACTTCCCACAATTATTTTTTTCTCAAGCCTTATGTCAGTTCTATATTATCTTGGTGTGATGCAAAGAGTTGTTCAAGCTTTTGCTTGGATAATGGCTAAGTTAATGGGAACGAGTGGTGCAGAATCTTTATCCAATAGTGCGAATATTTTTGTTGGTCAAACAGAAGCTCCATTAATGATACGACCGTTTATTAAAGATCTGACTAAATCAGAACTATTAACAATTATGGTTGGTGGAATGGCAACAATTGCCGGTGGAGTAATGGCTGCTTATATTCAGATGCTTGGCAGTGCTTATGCAACAGCTCATAACCTTCCCACTGAACAAGCGTTATTGAAATTTGCTACGCATCTTTTAGGCGCCAGTGTTATGGCTGCTCCTGCATCACTTGCTATCTCTAAAATAATGTTTCCTGAGTTGGGAGATCCAGTGACAAAAGGTACAGTAAAAGTCAAAATTGAAAAGAACGCGTCTAACATTATTGAAGCTGCTGCAGGTGGTGCTTCTGATGGATTAAAATTGGCTTTGAACGTCGGAGCAATGCTTATTGCTTTCATTGCCTTAATAGCCCTGATTAATTTCGTTTTACAATGGATTGGAAGCTGGACTGGCCTAAACGCAATCACGCAACAATATTTTAATCAACCAATCAACCTGCAGTTAATCTTTGGATTTGTTCTTCAATTTTTGGCTATTGCAATTGGAGTTCCTTGGCAAGATGCTATTAACTTTGGAGGACTTATAGGTACTAAAATTGTGTTAAATGAATTTGTTGCATATATGGATATGTCAACACTAATTCAACAAGGAAAGTTTGTTTCAGAAAAAGCTATAACAATGGCTACATTCACGTTATGTGGATTTGCTAACTTTTCTTCGATTGCAATTCAAATTGGTGGAATATCTCCACTTGCCCCAGAAAGAAGAAAAGATCTGGCATCTCTTGGCCTAAAAGCCGTAGCAGGAGGAACTTTAGCAAATTTATTAACTGCAACAATTGCAGGGTTTATTCTATAATGAACAATCAATATTATCAACAAATTTTTCAACAGGTAAAAAGAAAATTTGATGATGTAAAGATTAAAACAACAATCATTCTAGGTTCAGGACTTGGTGATTTTGCTGATGAATTAAACCTAGTTACATCGATCGATGTTAAGAATATTGATGGTTATCCTAGGTCAACTATAATTGGTCATTCTGGCAAAATTTATTTATGTGAGTATAGTAACTCATATCACATCCTCTTCAAGGGAAGAATTCATCTTTACGAAGGATATGAAATTGAAAAAGTTATTCTTCCTGCTGTTATCGCAAAATTATTTAACACGAAATATTTAATTGTAACTAATGCTGCAGGTGGAATTTCGGAAAGTCTAAAACCCGCAGACTTAATGTTAATAGACGACTTATTTTTTCTTCACTACAAAAAATTATTTAAAAAGCTTTCCTCTTTTCCAAAAAATAAATTCGCGATAAACAAAGAGATTAACGAACATGTTTTAAAAATTGCAAACAAAGTTAACATTGAACTTAAGCGCGGTGTTTATGCTTATTCGTCTGGACCAAGCTATGAAACCCCTGCAGAAATTCGTTTCCTTAAAAAAGCTGGATGTAATGCGGTTGGTATGTCCACTGTACCAGAGATACTTTATGCTTCAAATAGTGATGTTAGAACTATAGCTATCAGTTGTATTACTAACTATGCAGCGGGCATCACAGATAAAAAGTTAAGTCATGATGAAGTAACAGAAACAGCTAACATTGTAAAAGATAAATTTACAAAACTCCTTAAAGCCATTATTAATGGTTTACCGAAAAATTCGGTAATAATTAGTGATTAAAATAATATTCTATATTATAAGCATTTAAAATCAAACTTTCATCTTCTTCTCAGATAACACTATCAAACACATTTAAATACCAAACTACCTACAAAATTTATTTGAATTTATCAAAATCTTAAAGTATTATTACAATGTGGTAAGCATATTATATTATGGATAAAAAGGTAAAAATTCTCTATATCGAAGATAGTTCAGACACGCAGGAATTAGTTAAAATTTTTCTGCAGAAAATTGGAGATATCGATGCATATCCTACAGCAGAAAATATATTACAACTTCTTTCTGAAAAGGATTATGATTTATTGTTATTAGATATAAATCTACCAGGTAAAATTGACGGAACCGATGCTTTAAAACTTATTAGAAGAGATGAACGATTTAAAGACATTCCCATTATAGCTGTTACCGCATATGCAATGATTGGCGATAGAGAAAAATTCTTGGCCATGGGCTGTAATGAATACATCTCAAAACCTTTCTTCAAAGAACAATTGATTGAAAAAATTCAATCCATTCTTAACAAAAAACATCAAAAAGAAGCATCAAATCAATAATAAATATTAAAATCCCAAATAAAATTTTTAGGTGTTTTGTTTCATTGCGGATAACAAAGTTTGCACCTAAGCGTGCTGTAATTAAAGTACCTATGCCAGCGGGAATTCCAGCAATTAGATATATATATCCTAATGTGAAAGAAACTGGACTTTGTACATTGAAACCATTTATGATGTATGATATCATAGCAGAGGCAATTGAAAAAACAATCATCAAACTACTAGTGCCAATAGCCCGTTTAAAGTTTAACCCCAAAAAATAATGTAAAATTGGTACTGCAATAATTCCCCCACCAATTCCGGCAAAAGCAGATAGTGCACCAATTAAAATTCCAAGAATTGGTGAGACCAATAGAGCAAAATTTTTAATTTCTTCGACATCATCTTCATTTGAATCTTTATCTGAAATTAATCTAATTGTTACAAAAATTAAAACTACGGAAACTATTAGTTTAATGATCTCAGGTTTTAGTTTCAATGCAATGAATGAAAGAAAGTATCCTGAAAGTATTGCAAAAATCCCCGATACTGCTGCAATAGGTGGATAAACATTTTTATTCCTATAGTGTTTATACGAACCTGAGCTGGATGCAAGCATTGATGCAAAAAGACTTGTACCAATTGCATATTTAGGAATGAGATCTGAAGGGAAGTCATGAAGCGAAAAGAAAAATAAAAATGAAGGTACCATCACAACACCGCCACCAATACCAAACGCACCTGAAATAAATCCTACAACCAGTCCCAATAAAAAATAGCCAAATAAACTAATGATTTCAATCACTTTACCCCAAGAATTTCTCTATATTTCTTTTCATTTTTCAAAATATCAAGAGCCACTTTTAGATCTTCATCAAAACTTTTCTTAACCTTAAGTCTTAAATCCCTATTATTTGTTTGCTCTGCGATTTCTTTTAAAATAAGTTCAAAAATCTCATCTAAGTGGGCCTGAATTTCATCTTTTATATTAAATTTGATTTTCTTCTGCATTTGAATTAGCGCATTTAATTCCGATGAAAAATTTTTACTTTCTTTAAGATTATCAATTAATTCATTTAAAGTCTTTTTATATTGCGGAGTGTAATTAAAATCCGATTTTTCTACAAAGTTTATAAAATTTTTAATAACGTCGCGTTTATTAAGTGACTCAATATTTTTAATAGATGAATTAGCAAAATTTTTATTTACGAATTTGAAAAACATACCTTTTTTAAGTAGTTCGCGCGTAATTTCAGAGTGCTTGGATTGATTAACTATTATGTCTGGAGTAATTCCATCATAACTTATTACTTTTCTCTTGTTACGTGTAAAAAAAACAGAAGGAATTGTATCTTTAATTTCACCTTGAACAACATTTTTGGTTTTTTCTAGGTAATTTAACTTTTGTATTGTTCTACCACTTGGTGTATAATATTTAGATGTAGTAAGAACCAAAGTGCCAAAGTAGTCTAAATCAAATCTTATCTGAACCATACCTTTTCCAAAAGATTTTCTTCCGACAATCACTCCACGATCCAAATCTTGAACACAGGCAGCAACTATCTCGCTTGCACTGGCGGAATTTTCATCAATTAAAATTGCGATAGGAATATTTCCTAAAAACGGCTTGTTTTTAGAAACGTAAACTTCATTAAATTCATTACGCTTTCCAATAGTTTTTATCAGCGTATCTCCCCGTGGAAAAATCAAATCCAATAGATCAAAGGTACTTTGAAGTACTCCCCCAGGATTACCACGTAAATCAATTATAATTTTATGAACTGAATCCTTTTTCTTTGCTTCACGTACTTTTTCAAAAAATTCTTGTGATACCCTTTTTGAAAAACGATCAATCTTTACATATAAAATTCCTTCTTCTTCAGTAAGGAAGTCAACTTGGGATATACTTACTAATTTTATTTTTTCACGGACAAGATGGAATTCCAACAAATTTTTTTCGCCTTCACGCCGAATTGTAAGTTTTAATTCTGTACCTGGTTTACCTCTTACTTTTTTTATTAATCGCGAAATATTTCCTGATGTGACTGTTTCATCATCAATAGCCACAATAACGTCACCAACTCGAATTCCCTGCCTCTGAGCAGTATAGCCTGGCATAACCTCAATAACAATTAATTCATCTCCTCTAGCATCTATAACAACTCCAATTCCACCATATGACTCATCAGTAAGTAAATCAATTTCACTCTCTTCATCATACTCAATGAACCTTGAATAGGGGTCGAGCGATCTAAGCATACCATTTATTCCGTAACTAATCAATTTACTGGCATCAAGACTATCGACATAATAAAATAGAATATGTTTATAAGCCTCTCCAAAAGTTTCTAAAGTTCTCAATACATCCCAATAAATTTTATCTTGAGAAGATGTGTAGTACCCCAATGGTAAACTAATTACAAGAAAAAACGAAACAAATTTTTTCATAAATCACCTTTATACTTGATAAAATATTCCTCAAAAATTCTAACGATTTCTTGATGAATCATCTCTGGTGAACGCATTCCATCTATCACTTTAAAGCGAGCTGGTTCCAATTTTGCAATTTGAAAATATCCATTTCTAACCTTATCAAAAAATTCTTTGCCCAAAGATTCAATTCGATCAGGTAAAAGATTACTTTGCAACTTTCTTCTAATTGATTCTTCAAAAGTAATATCGACAAAAAAAGTTAAATCTGGTTTACAATCTGAAATCGCTAATTTATGAATCTGATAAACTATTTCTAAATCAATATCTCTTCCAATTCCCTGATAAACCGTTGTAGAATCATGAAAACGATCTGAAATAATTATGAACCCTTCTCTTAATTTAGGTATAATTACTTCGCGTACTAACTGAGCCCGACTGGCGGAGAATAGTAAAATTTCACACTCTTTGACCATGTTAAAATTTTCTTTTGCAAGTAAAATTGTTCTAATCTCTTCGGATAACTTCGTACCACCAGGCTCACGAACAACTAACACTTTTATATTTTTTTTGATTAAATATTCCTCAAGAAATTTTACTTGAGTGGACTTTCCTGAAGCATCAATCCCTTCAAAAGTAACAAACATTTATTCTCTTTGAATTAGTTTAAATTGTTTTGGATAATAATCAATAACTTTGACACCAAATGGTAAAATGAATTCCGGTGTAATAAATTCCATTAAAGAAGAGTTAAACTTTTTGAAATCAACAAAAACTTTTATTGAATCATTATTCATTGAACCAAGTACGTTTATACCTCCCCGCAACTTGACATTTACAAATGACGGCAAACAAATTACTTCAAGCTTAAGAGGTGTGTTAATGATTTGAACCGGAATCTTTTCAAATTCTTTATCTACAATTTGTTGAACATCAAAATTAATTTTAACTGTTTCTTTATCATAAGAAATTAAATTTGTTAAATCATCGTCTAAAAGTACGTCTATATTTACAGCTTGCGATAAATTGTTCAATTCAATTTTCTTCGTTGGGATTGAATCAATTTTGCCTAAAATTTTTCTTGAACCACGAATAATGATTGATTCAGGCTCAACTCGAATTGGAGAAACAATATCATAACCCTCATCAAAACTCAAAGTTATATCAGGATATACTTTAACTTTTTTCTCCATAGCCGAGTTTACTTTAATTCTTATCTCTTCTGGTTCAATAAACAAAATTTTAATCGATGACGGCAAATGAAAACTTTCATTCGTTAATGCAGTGGTTCTTATGATGGTAGTTTCCTGAATATCTTTTGTTTTGATTTTAAAGACAGGGTTGGCAATATATTTCAGGTGAATTATATTCCAACCAGAACCTTTTACTTTGACATTCAATAAACGAGGCACTTCACTTTCTAAAGCAAAATTACTGCCTCTCATATCTATTTTAACTGGGACACTAACGTTAATAGTATACTCTTCATTCAATTTAATAATGAACCAAAAAATCCCAGCAATTATAAAAAAAATTAAAAATGTAGCTACTTTATTTTTCATAAAAAAACTCCACACATAGTGGAGTTTAAAACTTAATGAAATTTAATCGAATAATAAGCACTAAATAATTTGTTTGAAATATTCTAAAAGTGTGGATTTGTTAGCACGTGAGATTTCCCTTCCATAAATCGGGAAATTTAATGTTTTACGTGCTAATCGCCTAAGTTCTTCCACCGTCATCCCTTCGAGATCTGAATAATTAAGAGTTTTAGGATTAACTTTTTCTTTCGATTCCTCACCAAGCGAATCGAATAAGTTTGGTTCGTTCTG
>CAKZPH010000289.1 GCA_937138605.1 uncultured Ignavibacteriales bacterium | reverse complement strand
CTACCATCAAATGTTATATAATCTGCACTGTCAAGAGTTATTACCGGATTATTTAAGTTGGCTGAAATTAATATATTAGTTGCTCCAACCGCAGGTCTTATAATAACCCTTTTGCTATCATCAAGACCGGATTTAGCCTTTAATGTTATGGGAAAAATTTCTGAACTGGCATTATAACCACTAAGAAATTCAATGATATACCCCGTTGTGGCTGGTGATGGAATAGCAGCATAGGCAGTACCTAGAGAAGAGTAAGTACCTACAATCGTACCATCTGCGGTTTTTAGTAAAACAGTACCCCCTTGCGCTAGCAGATCACTGAAAAAAAATAGAAAAACAGAAATTAGAAATAATGCTTTCATAGTACCACCTCAACTATTTAATTGTTAATAACTTTAATTAAAAATTAAATGAAACTATAATTGCACTCACTTTAAATTTTATCAGATATCTGGTCATAAAGCTTTTTGGGGAAAAATCTATCTAAAGTAATATAATAAATATTTTTCAATTATTCTTCAGAAGAATTCAAAATTATAGGTAACGAAACTGTCGGTGTACTCTCATAATACTCTTCAAAATTGTGTACAACACCAGTTCTATATTCTTCAGGTTTTACGTCAGGGTATACAAAAGTTTCATACTTATAATTTCTAACGACAATTTTTTCATCATCTTGATATAAAACATATTGTGGAAGTAAAGGTATTTTACCTCCACCACCAGGGGCATCGATAACAAAATATGGAACGGCTAATCCTGATATGTGTCCACGTAACTTGTCCATAATTTCAAGACCAACTTTAATGGGCGTACGAAAATGATTTGCACCTTTAGTTAAATCTGCTTGATATAAATAGTAAGGTCTAACCCTTATTTTTAAAAGTTTTCGGAAGAGTTCTTTTATCACTTCTGGATCGTCATTAACTCCTTTCATTAAAACTGTTTGATTACCTATGGGAATTCCTGCATCAGCTAGTAATTCACATGCTTTTGAACTCTCTGGAGTAATTTCCCAAGGGTGATTAAAGTGAGTATTAACATAAATTGGGTGATATTTACTCAACATCTTAACTAATTTGGGTGTAATTCGATGCGGTAGCACGACTGGCATTCTCGTGCCAATTCGTATAATTTCAACATGAGTAATTGACCTTAACCTACTTAAAATTTTTTCTAACATTGCATCTGTTAACATTAGTGGATCACCACCTGATAAAACAACATCTCGAATTTCTTTATGCTCCTCAATGTAATTAAATGCAGCTTCAAGTCCTTTCATTGATATTTTAGAAGAATTACCAACTTTCCTTTTCCTTGTGCAAAATCTACAATACATTCCACATTGACTTGTTGTTAAAAATAAAACTCGATCCGGGTAACGATGAGTTATATTTGGAACAGGACTCATTGAATCTTCCTTGAGCGGATCTTCTGGAGATTCGTAATCACTAAGTTCTGCTTCGTCAGGAATACTTTGTAACCAGATAGGATCACCGGGATACCTGATTAAACTAAGATAGTATGGATTAATTCTAGCTTGAAAAAATATATCCAATTTTTCTGCGACTTTCCTATCTAATCCAAATTTTTCAACAAGTTGATCTACCGAATGAATACTATCTCTAATCATTTTTTGCCATAGTTCCATGGCGTTTATTCCTTTTATTGATTAAAATATTTTCCAAATATGATAAGGTCGTCACCAACCTTATAGAAGTCTTTTATACTAGTGACTTCTTTGTAACCATTTTTCTTATAAAAATTTCTAGTAACAGAATAATCAACTCGCGATGATGTTTCAGCAAGAATCAATCTTCCTTTTCTACTTTTAACATAACTTTCAGAATCTTCCAGCAATTTAGTGCCAATTCCATTGCCTTTTCTTTTCGAATCAACAACAATCCAGTATAAATCATAAACTCCATCAGTTAAAGCTCTTTGACCAATACAATAATATCCACAAACTTCTCCGTCAACTTCAGCAACTTTAATCTTATAATCTTTTTGCTCAGGGTTATTCAAAGTAATATCTATAAGTTCCAAACCAATTCGTTTCTCTTCTTCTGAAAAATTTTCTGTTGTAAAAAGAATATTTTTTAATTTTTCTCTATCAGTTTTAATTATATCTCTAATTATAATCATTTTCTTTCCAGAGCAACTTGAATAATTGTTAACAGTAATTCATCATATGAAATTCCATATGCTTCTGCTGCACGAGCAAAACCTGCATCAATTGAGATATCAGGATTTGGATTAACTTCTAGTACATATGGTATGTCATTTTTAGCTAAGCGAAAATCAACACGAGCATAATCTCGACAACCAAAAATTGTAGTAATTTCCAAAGCCAATGATTTTAATTTCGAAGACATTACTTCATCCAAAGGAGCTGGACATATTGGGATCGTATGCTTATAATATGTACTGTGCTTTATCCATTTACCTTCATATGTTACAATCTTTGGAAGTTCATATGGTAAGGTTGAAAAATCTATTTCTGAAAGCGGAAGTGCAATTTTATTTTTATCTCCCAGAATAGCCGAATTTATTTCTCTACCATCTATAAATTCTTCAGCAATAATAGGTTGCCGCAAAGAGCTATATAAGAACTCTACCTGTTCTGCAAGTTCTTTTTCGTTGTAAACAATTGACTGTTCGCTAATACCTACACTGGCATCTTCACGAGAGGGTTTGACGATCAATGGAAATTTTGGTTTAGAATCAAAAATAATTTTATTTGGTGTTTCAAAAAGTTTCCATTCAGGAACATTATAACCAGCCCCTTTAATTATTAATTTTGCTCTGTGTTTATCTAAGCATAATCCCAGAGTGACAGCACTGCAACCTGTATATGGTACATTCATCAATTCAAAAATTCCAGCAACATACATCTCCTTCATTGAATCACCGCCAACACTTTCAACCAGATTAAAAACTACATCATAGTTTGTTTCGTGTATTTTTTTTATCAATTCAGTTACATTATCAAGCAGATTAAAAGATTCTAGGTAAAAACCTTTTGAGTTTAATAGATCACGAATTGTTTCGTACTCCTCAATAACTCCAACCTCTGATAAATCAATTTGTTTTGAAAATTCTTCTTTCCCGATCCTTTTACCATCATAATTACTGTAGATACCTCCCGTTGGTTGATTGTAAGCCAGGAGTATTTTAATCGTCTTTTGAATCATAAGCCGTACCTTTTTATTGCTTCATTTAAAACTGCATTAATCATTTCCTGATAATTCATCCCTGCAGTACGCGCAGCTTTTGGAAAACAAGAGTTATCTTTTGGATCTGGTAAAATTCCTGGCAATGGATTTATCTCAAGGACGTTAGGAATACCATTCTCATCAAGTCGTATATCAATTCTTGCCCAATCTCTACATCTCAAAACGTTGAAAGTTCTTAAAGCAACCTTCTCAATTTTTTGCCTTAAGTCATCATCAATCTTTGCAGGACATTCATAAATATCGAGGGGATTTTCTCGAGTATCCAAAATCCATTTAGCTTCATAGGAGTAGATAGGAAGAATAGTTTTAGGTAGCTGATCGAATTTTATTTCAATTATGGGAAGTACTTTTGCGGACTTTCCGTTTCCAAGAATTGCCACTGTAAATTCTCTACCTGATAAAAACTTCTCTACAAGTGCTGGTTGATTGTAGTTTAGGTGAATATAATTAATTTGATTTTTCAACTCATCTATAGAAAACACTACCGAAGAATTGAAGATGCCTTTACTAGAACCCTCAGCAACTGGTTTTACTATAGCAGGAAGTGAAAAATCAATATTTAAGTAATCATCATAAGGATAAACAACTAAAAATTCTGGAGTTGGAATTTTGTAATATGATAAAATTTCCTTAGCCCTTGATTTCTCATGACAAATTCCAAGTGTAATTGGATCTGAACCTGTATAGGGAATATTTAAAAACTCTAATATTGCAGGAATTTGTGCCTCGCGACTTATTCCATTAAAGCCTTCTGCAATGTTAAAAGTGATTTCTGGATTTAATTCCCACAACTTATTAAAAGCATCATTGTTAGCTTCAATCAAAGTTACACGATGGTAAACTGATAATGCGTCACGAACAGCATTTATAGTTTCTAATGTATCCCATTCGGCTAAAGTATCAAATTCTAATTTAACTGAGTAATTGAATTTTTTAAGAAGGGGATATTTATCCGATGGAGAATTGAGGTTATCTGTTTTTATGTTGTAAGTAAGTGCTACGTTTAAGCTTTTTTTTGCAACCGTATCAGTACTAATAAATTAATTCCTTATTTTATTCGACATAATTACAACAAACTTTGTTGCTAATATATTACTTAATTTTTTTTTGTCAAGATTTTTTGAAAAATAAATTTAAAATTATCACTACATAAAATTTTGTTTATAACATTTGGTGTGTAATTATTTTTAATAATGTGTATGAAAAAAATAAATTAAGCAATTGTGGAAAGGAATAATTTGTCAGAAAATTTTTTCTGAATAATTTTTTTTATGATTTGATTTTCAGGTTTTTGTAATTCTGGATCGTCTTCAATGATTTCAAAAGCAAGTGAACGCACAGATTCAATTAATTCAAAGTCCAGAAAGATGTCAAAAAATTGAAATTCTGGTAATCCACTTTGTTTTGTACCGAATATATCTCCAGGACCTCGCAACTTAAAATCAATTTCTGCTATTTTAAAACCATCAGCATATTGTTCTATAGCTTTAAGTCTTTCACGGGCAATATTTTTTTCCTCACTTTCATAAAAGAAAGTGTCTTTACTCAAGTTATCAATATCGATATCAGAAATTAAAATACAGTAAGATTGTTTTTCGCTGCGACCTACTCTTCCTCTTAACTGGTGTAGTTGTGAAAGACCGAATCTCTGCGCATCTTCTATTACCATGATAGTTGCATTAGGATTATCAATACCAACCTCTATAACCGAGGTAGAAATAAGTAT
>CAKZPH010000288.1 GCA_937138605.1 uncultured Ignavibacteriales bacterium | reverse complement strand
TATCTTTTTGTTTATTATGGTTCTAAATGTTTTTTTATTTTCGCAGGATACCAAAAGATACGAAGATTTTACATTACCTGATGTGAATGGTAAAAAATATTCACTTAATGATTTTAAGAATTCAACGGCAATAGTAATAATATTCGTTTCAACTCGATGTCCCGTATCCAATGATTATAATTCAAGAATGGAAAAGATTTATCAGGATTATAAGGACAAAGGAATAACCGTAATTGGAATTAATTCAAACAAAGAAGAAAACGAAGAAGAGATAAAAAAACACGCTAAGAAAAATAATCTTAATTTTCTGATATTGAAAGACCGGGGAAATAAGGTTGCTGACATGTTTGAGGCATCTTTTACACCAGAGGTATTTGTTCTCAATTCAAATTTTGAATTATTATATCATGGAAGGATAGATGACTCTAGAAAAATTAAAAATGCTAAAGAACAAGATTTAAGAAATGCACTCGAGGAAATACTTGCGAACAAACAGGTCACTAAAAAAGAAACAAAAGCGTTCGGTTGTACAATCAAGAGGGTTAAAAATGAAAAATAAAATTATTTTTATTGTGCTTATTTTTTTTATATTCGGTAGCAACATAATCTCACAATCTTTAAGCAGCATAACCGTTGATAAAATTAATAAATCCAAAATGGAAAGTATTGTAAAAAATAGAAAAGGTAAGATTCTTTTTCTTAACATTTGGGCAAGTTGGTGTGTACCTTGTCAGATGGAATTCCCAGATATTGTAAAGCTTGCAAATAAGTACAAAAATAGTGTTGAGTTTATAGGACTTAGTGTTGATGAAATGAACGACCTGGAAACTGAAGTTATTCCTTTCTTGACAAAGAATAAAGTAAACTTTAAGAATTATATCAATAACTTTTCAAGTGTTGATGAACTAATTAACTTCGTTAATCCGCAATGGCAAGGTGCAATTCCTACAACAATAATCTTCGATAAAAAAGGAAACAGGAAAAAATTTATTGTAGGAATGCGAAGTTACGAAGCATTTGAAAAAGAAATTCTCGATGTACTTAAGTCATCAAAATGAGACGTCGTAATTTTGTTCGAATTGGAGTTTTATCCGCTTTAGGTCTTAACTTGGGTTTGAGAAGAAATAACGGTGATACTTTATCTAATTCACCATTTCAGTCCTCAAGAAAAAAAGTTACAAAGCCAAAAAGATTAAGCAAAGGAAGCAAAGTTGGAGTTATCGCTCCAGCGAGTTTTATAACTGAAGAAGATTTTCAAAAGATTGAATCAAATCTAAAGTCCTTAGACCTGGTGTCAATTCCATCGAAAAACTTATTTGAAAAACTTGGATATCTTGCAGGTAAAGATAATCTGAGGGTTGAAGATATACATGAAATGTTTTCGAGGAAAGATATTGATGGAATAATATGTGCACGTGGAGGTTATGGTACTTCCAGAATTTTAAGGATGGTTGATTATAATTTGATTAGACGTAATCCTAAAGTATTTATTGGTTACTCTGATATTACTACCTTACTTGTGGCGATTCATGTAAAAACCGGACTAGTTACTTTTCACGGACCTGTTGGAATTTCCACATTTAATGAGTTCACCAAAAAATATTTTATAGAAGTTTTATTTGAGGATAAACAAAATCTTGAACTCATTAGCGAGCAGGAAAATTCGACAGATGATAATTCCTCGATTAACGGAATACTTAAAATAAAATTTGGTAAGGCTCAGGGAAAACTCATTGGAGGAAATCTTTCCTTACTTCAAACTCTCTTTTGCACAGAATTTGATTTCGATCTAAGTGATAAAATTCTTTTTATTGAAGAAGTAGAAGAAGAACCATACAGAATTGATAGGATTTTAACGCACTTCCTGAATACAAATAAACTTGGGAGATGCAAAGGTATAGCTATGGGTGTGTTTTCAAATTGTGAAGTCAAATCACAAAATCCAGCTTTTAGTGAGTCATTAAATCTTTATGAAGTTTTAATGGATAGATTTTCTGCAATTGATATACCGATTATATATGGACTTTCATTTGGTCATATTAAAAATAAATTTACATTACCAATTGGTATAAAAGCTGAACTTGACGTTAATAATGAAAAACTTATACTACTAGAATCAGCTGTAATTTAAAATTTAATTTTTGCAAGACATGAAAAAATTATCACTAATTATATTTTTATTGAATTTCATTTTCCAAATTTTTGCATATACACAAAATCGTTCTCAAAGCGAATCAAATCCAAAGATATATATTGCCTTTTTATGGCATATGCATCAACCAATTTACTGGCCTTATGAAAACATTATTCAAACCGATCAAAACAATAGATATCCATTTTCAGTAGTTAATATTCACAATCAGAGAGTTGGTCCTTATACCTCCTGGCCAAAAAATGCAGTGCAAAAGGGAATTAATGCTAATTTCCCAAATTTTGGTGCTCAGGTTAGTTTATCCGGTTCTTTGATTGAAAATTTAAATGTTCTCGAAAGTGCCGGTAATATAAATTTTCTAAATTGGAAGTCACATTGGAATTACATAAAAAATCAAACAACAGTGTTAGGTAATCCGAGAATTGACCTTGTAGGGTTTGGGTATTTTCATCCATTAATGGCATTAATTGACTACAATGATATTCGGCGTCAAATTTCGAGACACAAAAATATTTTCTCTCAAAATTTTACGGGAAACTATTCAAAAGGAATATTTCCACCTGAAAATGCCTTTAGTATTAGGATGATTCCAGCACTTGTTGATGAGGGATTCAAATGGGTTTTAGTTGATAATATTCATTTTGACCGAGCATGTATTGGTTATCCTTACAGCACAGCAGGAAATATAATAGAACCTAACAAAGCAGATGCAATTAATCCTAATCCAAATGATTGGTTACAGCTTACGGGTTTGTGGGCGCCCACCCGAAACTCAGCACGATGGGGAAGACAGCCCCATTGGGTTGAATATGTAAACCCTTCAATAGGTGAAAAGAAAAGAATAATAGCAGTTCCTGCCGATAGATATATGGGGAATGAAGATGGCAGGGGAGGTTTTGGTGCACTAAATTATGATGCTGTAATGAGTCAACTTGAATCGTATAATACTAATCCGCAGAAACCAATTTTGATTGTACTTCATCATGATGGTGATAATTATGGTGGCGGTAGCGAAGCATATTACCATAATAATTTTCAAAATTTTGTAAACTGGTTGCTAGCTAACTCCCACCGATTTGTTTGTACAACAATAGAAGATTATCTACAAATGTTTCCACCAGATTCCAATGATGTAATTCATGTTGAAGATGGAAGTTGGAGTGGAGCTGATAATGGTGACCCGGAGTTTAAGAAATGGCTGGGTGATCCTGATGAGCATGGTTATAGTCCTGATAGAAATAGTTGGGCAGTTATAACCGCCACAAAGAATTTTGTTGAAACTGCTCTTTCAATTTCTCCAGATGATTATAGAAGCAAAAACGCTCTTACTTATTTACTTGTTGCACAATCCAGTGATTACTGGTATTGGGATTATTCTCTTAATGGAATATGGGACTCACATCCAACAAGGGCATGCAATTTAGCTATACAATATGCTCAGCAAATCATTGGTAATGATATTACTCCACCTACAATTTTTTCACCTCAAAGAGAACCTTACAATCCTGGTGGTACTGAATTTGGAATTCCACAGCCTTCCAATTTCAAAGTTTGGACATATGTCTATGATAAAAGTGGTCTTAAATCAGTTAAGTTAAAATATAGAATTGACAACGATGGATTTAATCCACTTAATTCCATTCAGAACGAAACATACGCTGGTGGAAGTGAAGTTTCTCCTTGGTATGAAATTGAAATGATGGGAATAACACAACCATCATATACAAACCCACAACCAATTTTTAAAGCTAAGGAATATTTTGCTTACGTCGATGGAATAAATGACAAGTTAATTGATTACTATGTAGAAGCTATCGATAGTTTTGATAATATATCTAAAAGTGAGATAAAACATGTATGGGTTGGAAGCTCGACTTCGGGTTCAACAGGTCGAGTGAGTTGGCTTCCAATCAATCCTACAAAAAATGACACAATTATAATAAAAGTGGCAAATTCTAATCAGGGTGGCAAATTACATTGGGGAGTAAATAACTGGCAAACTCCACATCAAGTTTATTGGACAGCTGGTAGCGTTTTATTTCAAGGGACCGGTCCGGCATTACAATCTCCAATGTATGGACCTGATTCGGCTGGATATCTTACAATCAAAATAGGTCCTTTCAATAAGCCTGAACAAATAGTTAACAAAATTTCTTTCGTTATTAATTTTAATGATGGTACCTGGGATAATAACAATGGACAGGATTATCATATTGTTTTTAATTTTGGAACAGGTCACAATTTTATAATGGATGGAAATGTTGATTCTAGTGCTGTGAAAGTGGCATCAAATCAAGGTATTGATTTATTTGTTGGTTGGAATGGTT
>CAKZPH010000287.1 GCA_937138605.1 uncultured Ignavibacteriales bacterium | reverse complement strand
AGATAGATTCTGATGCAATTTGTGGATTAAAGCGGGCAATAAGTAAATCAGCTATCAAATTTCCAATAATAACCATTACACCAGATATCATAACCAAAGCAATTATGACAGGATAATCTCTAGCGAAAATGGAATTTACCATTAACCATCCTATCCCCGGTAAAGAAAAAATTGATTCAGTGACTAAAGTCTTACTCAAAAGTGAACCTATTTCCATTCCTAAAATCGTAATGTAGGAGATAAGTGCATTAGGCAAAATATGGCGATATCGAATTATATTTTCGGGGATTCCATTTGCTCTAAGGGCAAGAACAAATGGTTCTTTTTCTGTTTTCAGTAAACTTTCTCGTAAGTAGCGAAGTGAAAAAGAAACAGATGTAATTGTTAAAGTTAATACAGGTAACGTTATGTGATAAAGTAGGTCAATAATTTTTTCGATTGAATTAAGCTGATAAAAATCATGAGAGTACAATTGAGAAGAGGGAAAAAATTTTGTGAGATAAGAACCAAAATATATTAGTATAACAGCAATAATAAATGATGGAGCGCTGTACACTATCAATGCTAGTTTATCTATTAATATATCGATTAAACTATTTTTGTGTTTAAGTAAAAACAATGCCAACGGAATAGTTATTATGATTTGAAGAATTAATGAGGTTAGTGAAATCAGCAGTGTAACTCTCAATGCATCAATAATTAGATAGGAAACTTTTTTCTTGTATACAATAGAATATCCGAAATCTCCACTCAAAATATTCTTAATCCAAAGAGTAAATTGAATATAAACCGGTTTATCCAATCCATGTTCTGATTTTATTTTTTCAGCAAGTTCTTTTCCTAACTGAGGCGAGTAATAAGCTTGAACCGGATCACCAGGCAATAATCTTATCAAAAAAAAGATTCCAGTAACAAGAAAAAGAATCATCAAAATAGAATAAACTAGTCGAGTAATTAACTTCTTTATAAAAAACTTTTTCATTCAGTAATGTACCATTCCCATATTCGGTTAGTAAATCCTATTGGATTTAGTTTAATATTTTTAATTTTCTTGTTAAATCCAACAATGTTATCAATCCAATATAGAAATGTAACTGGTTGTTCATCCTGGAGTATCTGAATAAATTTTTGAATTAAAGTTTTCTTATCTGAGGGAGATTTAACTCTTTTTAGCTCTGTAAAAATCTGATCGATCTCAAAATTTCTAAATCCCACAACGTTAAAAGGATTTTTGTCAAGATCAGAACTCCAAAATGGGGTGAGGTCTAAATCTAAGGGGACTGTCCATCCTGCAATCCAGGCATCAAGTTTTCTTTCAAACATTTTACTAAAGAAAACCGCCGGTTCAAGTGTTTCAATTTCTACATCTATTCCTATTTTGTTTAAATAATTTTTTATCATTGTGGCTGAAAACTCACGATGAGGTTTTCCTGAGGCAATGGATAGTTTGAATTTAAAGGGCATTACATTTTTATCAAGAATCTTATCATTATCAGTATCTTTCCAGCCTTCTAACGCTAATAATTCTTTTGCTCGAGCTGGATCATATTCATATTGATAAAATGATGTATGTTCAACGATTTTGAAGATCGGAGATATGGGATTTTCAGCAGGAGTTGCATATCTACCGAAATAACTTTCAAGTAATTCAGCGCGATTTATTGCAAGTGTAAGAGCTTGACGTACTCTTTTACTCCCAAAAAGTGGATGTGGAGCAATCATACGTTTTTGATGGTATGAATCAATATCAATGTTATTCCAACCAATGTAATCGTAATCGCGCCCGGATATTTTTTCAACTTTTATGTTTCGATACTTCTCCTCTAATTGTCTTGCATCATCAGGACGAATATCAGTCATTAGATGAATCTCCCCGTTTTTAAGTTGATTAATTCTAGAATTGTAATCAGGAATAACTTTGAAAATAATTTTTTCTATGAAAGGAATCTTATCAAATTTTGTGGAATCGTTTTTTCGAAGAACAGTTTGTTGTCTTGGTACGTAATTTTCAAGAACGTAGGGTCCAATTCCAATAGGCTTAAAATTGATATTGCTAAAAAATATTTTGTTAAATGGAATAGTATCGAAAAGGTGTTTTGGTAAAATTGGCAGTCCTGTTACAAAAAGAGGATTATCTACTTTACTTGCGAAATTGAATCGTATTGTGGAATCATTTATAATTTGAAATGACCTTTTGTAATCAACTTGACCGTTCCTCTGTTTTAGGAAGTATTTTTCAATATCTTGACGAACACTCATTACATCTGGATGCGTATAAAGAAGGAATGAATACTGCACATCCTCGGCGGTAAATTTTTTTCCATCGCTCCATTTTAATTTCGTATTCAAAATGAATGTAATGTGGCGGTTGTCATTTGAAATCTCCCACTTTGATGCAAGATAAGGGAGATAAATTAATTCACCATTTATATTATCAAACTCAGCATAAGTTAAAGCTCCAAAAATTAAATCATTAATTAGACCCGAATTTATATCGTTTGAGTGAAGTGGATTAAAAAAATCAATATCACTCCGAACTGCGATAATTATAGACTTTTCTTTCTCTGAAGGAGTAGAAAATTTTTCGTCTTTTTCTTTACATGATAATAATAATAAACCTGAAATAACTATTAGTAAAAAATGCTTATTTCTCATATTTAGCTCCTAACCAAATAAGTGGAATTTTTTTGAGCTTTTAATAAATTGATCTAAATGCAAATTAAAAATGAATTATTTTTCTACTCTATCTGTTGCAAATTTAACGGTTCTAGTAAGGAATCGGCAAAGGAAAATAGAAATTCTAAATAAGGTTAATTTTTCATTAAGGCAAAACGAATTTCTTTTTCTCATTGGTAAAAACGGTAGTGGAAAAACGACATTATGTATGGCTTTAGCAAGTTTGTTAGATAAGACACAATTTGAAATAACCGGTGAAGTTGTTATCGATGGGATAAATCTAATTCAATCTGATGAAAAAACTCTTGAAAAGATTAGAAAAGAAAAAATTGGTTATATCTTGCAAAATCCTTTCGCATCTTTCGATCCAATATTGAAAATAATAACTCAGTTCCGTGAGATAAGTGATATTAAAAACATTCCATTGGAAAAATTCTTTCATCTAATGGAAATTTTCGAACTTGATTTATCATGTCTTGAAAAATATCCATATGAATTAAGTGGTGGCATGCTTCAAAGACTTTCATTTGTTCGAACACTAGCGCATGACTACAAAATCTTAATTGCCGATGAGCCAACATCAGCCCTTGATAAACCAACTTCTAATATAATCATGAATTGTTTAGAAAACTATATTAATGAAAAAAGTTGTAGCATTATATTAGTAACTCAAGATATTTTATTAGCAAAAAAATATGCAAGTAAAATTGGTTTAATTAGCAGTGGTAAACTCGAGATATACGATAGTTGGGACGTAATGTTTCATAACTCATCAAATATGGAAATAAATCCTCTTTTACAATCACTAAAAGAATTAACGAATTGATTTCTCAAGAAATACTAAAATTAGAGAACATTAACTTTTCAGTCACAAGAAACAATAGATTAGTAAACATTCTCGATAACATTAGCTTTACAATTTTTAACGGTGAAATATTTGGGATAACCGGTGAATCTGGTGCAGGTAAAACTTCACTCGGTAAAATAATTTGTGGTCTGGAAACTCCAACATCAGGGAAAAAATTTTTTGAGGGAAAAGAATTTTTTTCTATCGCTCCAAATCATAAAATTCAATTTCTCTTTCAGGATTATTATTCATTCCACGATCCTTTACAAAAAATAAATTCGGCTTTCAATGAAATTTTATCCCTAAAAAAGACTAAATCTGAAACTTTCAAATTGAAAAAAGAAATTTTAAATACAGTGGGACTTGGAGATGATGTGCTTCAATTATATCCAAAAAATTTAAGTGGGGGTCAGCTACAAAGATTGGCTCTGGCAAAGTTATTATTAGTTAATCCAACGTTACTTATTCTCGATGAACCATTTTCATCGCAAGATTTAATTTCAATCTCAAACTTGATCAAATTAATTTTAAGATTAAACCAAAAATTACAAAATACTTTCATTTGTATTTCCCACGATATTCCTTTTCTTATGAAGTTATGCGATAGAATTATGATTATGAAAGAAGGAAAGATTGAGGAAATAATTAAGAATGATAAAATCACCAAAACTTTTGAAAGTCCCACCAAAGATTATACGAAATTTTTATTTCAGGCCTTTGATACAAAATTTAATTTCAACTTAAATTCATAATTTCAAGTTGTGAGTCAAATCTCCACAACCTATTTTTGAATCAGAAATTAAAATGAATTAAATGATTCAACAACAAATTTCGGGCAAATTCAACAATAAAAATCAAAAACTAAATCGTACTGATACGAGGATTAAATATGAATAAAATTCTACTTTTTACCATTTCGGTTCTGCTCACTGTAAATTGTACATTCTCTCAATCA
>CAKZPH010000286.1 GCA_937138605.1 uncultured Ignavibacteriales bacterium | reverse complement strand
TCATCCTCACGAATAAGAACTTCTCTACTGATTGGATTTTTAATATCAAATACTTTATCTAACCAATTGTCTAATTCTTCTGGCGTTCCCCACCAAACAAGTGTGTCTGGGGGTCTTTTTTCTTTGGGCAATTCATTAAACGATACAATTTGCATTTGCTTTCTGACTACATAAGAAATCGTATAAGGAAGTGCTGCTATCTCCTCTAAACTAGAAAAGTTTAACTTCAACTCCTTCGCAATTGCCCAAACGTTTCCCATTGCGAAGGAGCGAGCTATTTTTTTAGCTCAATATCTCCTATATCAAGTTTATTATAACAAGCAATTAGTTGACTCTTTATTTCAGGAGGAATTTTATCAAACTCCTCGAAAGACTTAAATAATCTATTTGTATAGTTTTTGTCTTTATATGTACCAAAATATACACACATCTGTCTAAACTTATCCATCATCACCGATTCAGCAATTTGATTAATAATAGAGTCTAAACAAATCTGTTTTAATTTGTCAATGGAAAGTTCTTTTAGTTTCTCTTCTTCATTAACAATCAGTTGAGAAATCCGTTCTGTAAGACGATTATTATAAACTTCATCAAAATTATCTACTTCTTTCTGGTATTCCTCCTGTTCTTCTAATGAAGCATCTGAGTTTATTTCAGTAGGAAGAGTGATTTTTACATCTCGATTCGCTTGACGCAATATTTCACCAGACTTTGCCGATAAAATAAGTTGAATAATCTCCTCTTTTGAGAAATCGTCTAAATTCGGTAAAAATGCTAAGGCTTCATCAGAATCAGGATTTTTTAGCTTATCACGCATTTTTCTTGATTCACGAAGCGCAAAAACTCTAGCCTGATTTAATTCTGAATCACCTACAAGTCTGATGTAAACTTTTAAAGTTTTCCCATTCTTCCCACTAATAGTAAATTCATCGGCATAATAAAATAACCTAAAAATATCAACATCATTCCTATCAATCCTACTGCTCATATTTCTCTCCTTATGATAAAAAGAAGGACTATAATACTTTATAGTCCTTCAAAAACCAACAAAATTGTAAAATGAATTACGAACTAAGCGTCACCTGAATATACAATCAGGTTTCCAACTGTCGATCTAAAATTGAACACTTGTTG
>CAKZPH010000285.1 GCA_937138605.1 uncultured Ignavibacteriales bacterium | reverse complement strand
CAAGAACACAGTCAAAATCATATTCTTCTATTCCTTTTCGAAGTACAAAAGGGTCAAAGTGACCTGTTATTCCAAGGCATCTAACAACACCATTTCGTTTTGCTTCTTCAAGTGCCTTTATTGCACCATTATTAGCGAAAATTTTCCTTAAATCTTCTTCCGTCCTAACGTTATGAAGTTGCCATAGATCAATTCTATCTGTTTGGAGTTGATTAAGGCTTTTTTCTAATAGTCGCATCGAACCATCATAGGTTCTATCGTGAGTTTTAGTGGCAAGGAAAACCTCTTTTCTTCGGTATCTCATAACTTTTCCAATGTATTGTTCACTGAGTCCTCTTCCATATGCAGCAGCCGTATCAATGTAATTTACTCCTAAATCCAGAGCTCGATTTATTATTTCGATAGATTCCTTTTCAGTACCAGCTTGTTCAAGTGTGGCTTGTCCACCTAAAGAGAAGATTCCTACATTGTAACCCGTTTTACCTAAAAGCCGTTTGGGCATTTCCTTCTTTTTAGCAACTGCTTCAGGAAAAATTTTCTGTAAAAATTCATACTTTGAAATGACCGATAATCCCAAAGAGGCAATAAGTAATTTGGAAAATGATCGCCTTGTTATTTTCATGGTTGCACCTGAGTTTAAGTTGTATGAAGAACCTTAATTAAATTTGAAATAGCTTTTTCTTTTGACTTCAAACTTCCAACAAATACAAGATGCATATCTTTCTTAAATAACTTCTTATTTTTTAAATAAGCAAGGACTTTTTCAATCACAATGTCCATATCAGAAATATCATCGATAACAAAAGATTCAACTCCGCGGTAAAAGTTTAGAATCTTTGCAGTCTTATGATTGTTCGTTAAAGCGATTATTGGTGAGGAAGGAAAATATTTAGATAAAACTATGGCAGTAAACCCTGAATACGTTATTGGAATAATTGCCTCGGCCTTCAAATCGTTTGATATTTGACATGATGCTTTTGCAATCGATTGAACGTGAGCTTCATCTGTTTCAATGTAGTCATATTGTACGTTGTGACTAATATTAATTTTTTCGGAGCGGGCAATCAATTGGTTAAGTGTTTTTACAACCCTCACTGGATCTTTTCCGATTGTGGTTTCTGCCGTTAGTAATACAGCATCTGTTCCATCTAAAACAACGTTTGCTACATCCGATGCTTCAGCTCGGGTGGGAATTGGATTGTAAATCATGCTATCAAGTAATTGTGTTGCTGTAATGACAAGTTTACGCGCTTCAATGCATCTTTTAATTATTGTCTTTTGTACCGGTGGTACTTCTTCGGGTCCAAGTTCAACTCCAAGATCTCCCCTTGCAACCATTATTCCATCTGATACTTTCAATATCGATTCGAAATTTTTTACGCCTTCCTTCAGTTCAATTTTCGAAATGACTTTAATTTCGCTTTTCTTCTTTTTTAAATAATTTTTTAGGTCAATTACATCTTTTTCATTCCGTACAAATGATAATGCAAGAAAGTCCAACTGATTTTCTATGGAAAAATCTATCCATTCGAAATCTTTTTTAGTTAATGCTCTAGTTTTCAGAACAGAATCTGGTATGTTCAATCCTTTTCTTTCTTTTAACTCACCTCCTTCAATCACCTCACAAACCAAAGATCCATTTTTCTTTTTAACAACAATCAGTTTAATCAAACCATCATCAATTAAAATCCTATCACCAACTTTAACTTCCTTTGAAAGTGATTTGTAAGTTGTAGAAAACCTTTTCTCATTACCTATGACTGTTCGATCTAAAATTTCAATTATTTGATTTTCTTTTATTAAGACACTACCGTTCTCAATCTTTTCAATACGAATCTTTGGACCTTGAATATCACCCAGAATAGTAACTATTTTTTTCGATTTATCAGATTCATTTCGAATTATATCGATTAACTTTTTAAGATTTTCCGGTTTGCTATGGGCGAAATTAAATCGAAAACCATCTACCCCTGCTTCTATCATCTCTTTAATAATTTTTGGTTCAGAAGAAGACGGTCCGATTGACGCAATAACCTTTGTTTTATTAAAAGTGGAGCTTAAAATCATTTCTTTACTCTCTTCGATTTTTTAGATTTTGCTTTCCCTTTTGAAGTAGAAATGTCGTGTAATTCTTTTAATCTTTTTTGAACTAGATAGTAAACAGTTCCTGGTTCCCACTCACCATTTTTAATTTTTTTGCCAGCTTTAACGCCAGTTAAAATTTCAATTCCTTCATCAATTGTATCAACAGCGTAAATATGAAATTTTTTTGCTTTTACTGCTTCAATAACCTCATCTCTTAACATTAAGTTTTTCATATTTCTTTTTGGAATAATTACACCTTGCGTACCGTCAAGTCCAGCAGATTTACACACTTTGAAAAACCCTTCAATCTTTTCATTAACTCCTCCAATTGGTTGAATAATTCCTTTTTGATTCACAGAACCAGTGACTGCTATCCCCTGTTTAATAGGCAATCCACTTAATGCTGAAAGTATTGCATAAACTTCAGTTGAAGAAGCACTATCTCCATCTATTCCACTATACGATTGCTCAAAACATACTGAAGCAGTGAATGACAGGGGAAAATTCTGTCCAAATTTTTCGCGAAGAAGTCCACTAATAACGAGAACAGCTTTATCATAAATATTTCCAGAAAGATGAGCTTCTCTTTCAATGTTAATTATGCCTGATGTACCTGCTGAGATTGAAACGGTAATTTTTGATGGTTTGCCGAAAACATGATCATTTATACTGTAGATTGCCAGACCATTTATTTCACCGACCTTTTCGCCAGTTATATCGATTATAATAGTTCCTTCATTAATCATTTCTTGAATTTTCTGTTCAATCAAATCATGGCGATAGATAAAATTATCAATAGCAATTTTCACGTAATCATCTGTAACCATATCAGAACCTGAATCTTTTGCCCAGAAACTTGCTTCACGAGCAATGTCCGCAATTACAGCAAAACGTGCTGTTAATTTATCTTTTGAACCGGAATAACGTGCAGAAAACTCCGCAAGTTTTGCGACAGCATTATTCTTAAAATGCAATAAATTTTCTTCCTCGCAAAGTTTTCTTACTAACCCAGCAAGTTCGTTCAATGCTTTAGGAGTGTTTTTCATTTCATAGTCAAAATCTGCTCGTACTTTGAATATCTTTTTAAAATCTTCTTCATATTCAGTAAGAATGAAATAGATTTCATCACTTCCAATAAAAATTATTTTTGTATTTATCTCTATAGGCTCTGGTTTAAGATTGGTCGAATAAAAGAGATATTGACTGGCAAAATCCTGTATTTCTAGTTTACGATAAAGTAGCACTCGCTTCAAAGTTTTCCATACTCCTGGCTCAGTAATCGCATCGAAAGCATTTAAGACTAAATAACCATGATTTGCACGAAGGATTGAACCAGCTTTGATGTTCATAAAATCAGAATACCATACATTTCCTCTTTCGTAAACTTTTTCTATTGTGCCAAAAATATTATTGTAAGTAGGTGTTGTTTCAATAATAATTGGACATTCCTTGGTAGAAGAATTATCAAGAATCACATTCACCTGATAAACCCTAAAAGGATCGCGCTCTTCAAATTGTTGAGCAAATGGTGTTTGAACTTCTCGTGATTGCTCCGCTTTACCTGCCTGTTTAAAAATATCAAGAGAATTCAAAATTGATTCTTTAACTTCATCTAAATATTCATCAACCTTTGTATAGTTGAACCTCTCTTTCATATCTGTTATGACACCGGTAATAAGATTGTTCACGGCTTCCTGCTCAAGTCTTACCAATTTCTCTGTGTACTCTCTTGATAGTTGAAGTCCCTTTTTGAAAATTTCTTGAAGTTCAAAAGTATACTTTTCATAGTTGTTATAAATTTCCTGTGCTTGTGCTTCTGTTATTACTTGCTGAGATACAAGCTCTGCGATTTGTTGTATATTAACTGGTTTATTATTAACTATTGGAAAAATCTCAGGACGATAAAACTCTCCCATCTTTACCTGACCAATGGAAAAGTTATTAGCTCTAATTTTTTGTTCAAATTCCTGCATCAATCGTTTTTCTTCATTAGTGTAGCTTTCCGTTAAGCTTTTTCGACGATCTGCGTAGGTTTCGTCTTCCAGAACAACTGGAATTTTTTCAATTAAATAATCGATCATTGAATCCATAGCATTTGAAAAAAGTTGAGCAACTCCAGCAGGAAAAACCAGAAGTTTTGGCATATCAGGATTTTTAAAATTATTAACGTAAGCATAATCGTTTAACTGTGGGCAGTGTGGACTTATCCTTTTGAGAATGTTCTGGATAGTTGTAGCTTTTCCAGTCCCGGAGAGACCTGTTACAAAAATGTTATAGCCCGGTGAACGGAGGTCTACGCCAAGTCGAAGGGCTTTCAATGCTCTTTCTTGTCCAATTATTCCTTCGATAGGTTCAAGATTTTTTGTCGATTCAAATTCAAAAATATCTGGATCACATTTCCATTTTAATTCTGAAACTGAAAGTGGAGTGTGCTTAGGTGCAGCTTTAAGTTTTTTTATCATGAATATCTCACCTTTTTTTGAAAATTAATTAAAATGAGAGTTACTTAAAAGTACGATTGAAAATGAATTATCAATGGAGAATTACGTAGTTTAATTGGTGAAGGTAAAAATATTAAAATATTTTGAACATACTTCATAATTTAACTTGACTAGAGGTTTTTCTGTGAGATTAATTTTCAAAGATTTTTGTTGTCTAATTAACAAATATTTAATAACTTTTACTCGTGAATAAGAGGGAAAAATTATGAAAAACAAAATTTTACTAGTATTTCTTGTTGCTGCTGTAATCAGCATCATCATCGGTTTAGTTGGGAAGATTATTGGTTCTCATATAATCTTTGCCAATGCAACCTGGCACTTATTTGCTCAAACTTGCTTGCTGTTTGCTATTGCTTTTGGAGTTGGGAAATTATTGGACAAGTAAAGTTTACCTTATTCATCCAAAAATTTCTATGTTTCTTACTTAAACCGTTTTTTATGGTAATTTTAAGATAGGTTTTTTCTATTAATAAAGATAACCAAGCTTTTTTCAGAAAATTTCTTAAAAAAATTCTTATCTGTTTCATTTTGAAGATGTATAGCGTTAGTTAAATTTTTCTATGTAATCTTAAATCATAGGATAGTGATTTATTTGTGTTATTCAGTGCTTTAATTCTAGCTAAAAGTTAAAAAATCACTATAATTTATTGATGGAAGATTAATCCATAAAGGCCAAAAAAAAGAAGATTATTTTTT
>CAKZPH010000284.1 GCA_937138605.1 uncultured Ignavibacteriales bacterium | reverse complement strand
TTGTATTTTTTCATTTAATACATTAAAAAGTTAATTTCATCAGTCAAATATAATTCTTAGAAAAACATATTTGAAAAATATTTTGGTCCTGAGTGGTGGTTGGATCTTACTTGGAATTTTGTTTCATTTTTTTATTAAAGCCGAGAACATTCAAAGAGTTTTTCAAAAGTTAATTACGCAGAGGTAATTTTAGTTAAATTGCATAATCATTGAATAATTTTTATTTTTGAATCTAAAAACTAATCTAAAGGATATTAAATGGAAGCTATTATTAATATCTCTGGAATACAGTTTAGAGTGAAGGAAAACGATAAAATTTACGTTCCGAAGTTAAAGGCTGAAGTTGGTTCAATCATTAATTTAGATAAAATTTTAATGGTATTTGATAATAATCAAGTTCATATTGGTCGACCTTATCTTGAAGGAAAATCGGTTCAAGCTAAGGTTCTTTCTCATATAAAAGATGAAAAAATCTTAGTTTTCCACAAAAAAAGGAGAAATGATTACAAGAAGTTACGAGGTCATAGACAGCATCTAACCAGGATTTTAATAGAAAAGATAAATTAAGAGGTAATTTATGGCTCATAAGAAAGGACAAGGTTCTACAAAAAATGGTCGTGACTCTAATGCTAAAAGATTAGGAGTAAAAGCATTCGGTGGTCAATTTGTAACTGCAGGAAGCATAATTGTCAGACAGAGAGGAACAAAGTTTCATCCCGGTCTTAATGTAAGTAAAGGTGGAGATGATACCCTATTTGCATTGGTGGACGGAGTTGTCCAATTCATAAATCGTGCGAACAAAAAATTTGTAAATATAATTCCGACTAATTAATAATTTCATTTAATCTATTTTAAGCAAAGAGATGCGAAAGCATCTCTTTTTTATTTTGAATTTTTACCAACTTCAGATCGATTAAATTATAACTTCATTCACTTTTAAACACTACATTGAGTATATTTTTATGTTTACATTTATTATTATTGACGTAAATGTTGCAAATAGGAGGGAAATATTTATTAATTATATTTTTATCAGCTGCAGGTGTCTATAGTCAGCTTCCAGAAAGAGTTAAATTAGATACCATTCATCTTCAATCAAATCTTTATAAATTTAGTGAAAATGAGTTTCTGATAGATTCAATTTATTCGATTAAAATATGTGGCACAGATTCTTTTATATACAGTATTAAATTTCAAAAGTCTTCTCAATCAATATTTTTTGAATCGGATTCACTTATAGGCCGTAGTCTGATCATTACCTATTACTACTTACCCATAAAACGTGAAAAATTTCAGAAAAACATTCCTGTTGTAAAACAAACAGAAGCAATTGAAAGAAAAATTGTTATTGAACCAAAACTTTTGGCGAAAAATTTTTCTGATGAATTATTCACGCGAAACTTAGAAAGAAGTGGTTCCTTTGTTAGAGGATTTTCTGTAGGTTCAAATCGAGATTTTACACTAAATTCTGCATTACGTTTACAAATGGCTGGAAAATTAAGTGAAGATATAGAAGTAGTTGCTGTACTTTCTGATCAAAGTTCACCCATTCAACCAGAAGGAAATACGCGCACCCTTCAGGAAATTGATAACGTCTTTATCGAACTTAAACATAAAAACGCTCAAGCTACATTTGGTGACTTTCACTGGAATTATAAATTTGGAACATTTAATTTGGTTGATAAAAAGCTACAAGGTTTAAGATTACAAGGACTGATAGATCAAAACAATTATGCTACGATTTCATATGCTTCTTCTCGAGGTAAATTCAAATCGCAACAATTTAATGGTCAAGATGGAGTTCAGGGTCCTTATAAATTAACTGGTGAAAATAATAAAAGAGATATTATTGTCATAGCCGGAACCGAGAAAGTTTTTATCAATGGTGAGCAAAAAACTCGTGGTGCTAATTATGATTATACAATTGATTACTCTACGGGAGAAATATTTTTTAATCCTAAAGTTGTCATTACTAACTCAACTAGAATCAGGGTAGATTTTGAATACTCAGATAGAGAATATGACCGTAATTTCTTTGGCACTCTTGTAGAATCGAATTTATTTAATGAGAATATTCGCCTAGGATTAAGTTATTTTAGAGATGGAGATAATCAAAACAGTCCCATTGATGTTATATTAACTGACAATGACAGAAAAATTTTAGAGCAAAGTGGGAATGATAAATTTCTTGCCACAAAAAATGGAGTGCGTTTTGTGGGAGTTGACTCTACAGGTCGACCTTTAGGGATTTACAAATTAAAAGATACTGTAATAAATAATAATTCCTTTAAATATTATGAATTTGCACCGGGAGATGACTCGGCATTTTACAACATTACATTTTCTTTTGTAGGAGATGGGAAAGGTGATTACAAGAGAATTGGGGCTGTTAGATTTAAGTTTGTTGGAGTTGGCAATGGAGAATATTTACCTATTGTATTACTTCCTATGCCTGAACTTAAACAAGTAGTTACTCTTAATTCTTTCGTAAAAATTTCAAAAAACCTACGTTTTAATGGTGAGTACTCATACTCTTCATTTGATAATAACAGATTTTCTAAAATTGGTGATGAGCTAAACAGGGGAATTGCTTATACATTTACTTTTGGCGTTGACACCTTACCAATGAAATTTTTTAATAAAAAAATTGGAGATATTTCAATTAGCTTAACGGAGAGAAATATAGATTCAACTTATTCAAATATGGGAAGAATTTATGATGTGGAATTTGAACGCGATTGGAATTTAACTTTTTTTAACATAAGCGGTAAAGAAAAATTCCGAAATTTGACTACGAGACTTGATGGAGAAAAAAGAAGGATAAATTTATCTCTTGGAAAACTTCAAAAAGGAAGTTCATTTAATTCAAACAAAATAGATTTTTACATCGAAGATGAGTTAGTTAAAAATACTGTTTTGACATATCTTTATTCAAAACTCCATTCATCAAAATCACCGATTAATTCGAGATGGAATAGACATCACTCGACATTTCTAGTTTCAAAAAGAAAAATTAAACCTAGTGTTAAAATAGAATATGAAGATAAAAAAGATTTCATTTCGACTTTTGATTCACTTCTTAATTCCAGCTTTAGATTTTTTGAGTCTACCGTTGGATTTGGATTTGACTACATTAAATATTTAGATATCATTTCTACATTTTCTTTCAGGCACGATGAACTTCCACTGAGGAACATTCTCACAAGAGAATCAAATTCATTAATATATCAGTTGTCTCTGAAAACGAAATCATTTATGAACTTTAACTCTTCTTTAGATATCGCATATCGCCAGAAAAAATACTTCGATGATTTCAAATCCCTGGGCAGATTGGACAATAATTCACTTGCACTAAAATTAATGTCTCGCGGGAGTCTCTTTAAACGGTTTTTCTATTTTGATTTGTTCTATGAAGCTTCATCTCAAAGGTCGGCTAGATTGGAAAAAATTTTTGTAAGAGTGCAAAAAGGAAATGGAAATTATATTTATCGTGGTGATATAAATAAAAATGGATTAGCTGACGAATTTGAATTTGAACCAACAAGGTTTGAAGGAGACTACATTTTAATGACCTATCCTACTGACGAACTTTTCCCGGCTACTGATCTTAAATCAAGTATTAGAGTTAAATTAATCTTTGAAAATCTTCAAGGATTTTCAACTATTAAAGCTCTATTAAAACCTTTATCACTTGAGACATATTTAAGAGTTGAAGAAACGAGCAAGGATGAGAACACTTCGAATATATACCTCATAAGAATTAAGAAATTTCAAAATCCAAACTTAACATTGAGGGGTAGCAAGCTTATTCAACAAGATTTAAATTTTTGGGAAAACAATCCTACATTTAATGGAATGGTCAGATTCATTGAAAGGAAAAGCTTAACGATTTACAATATTACCTCTGAACACAGATTTTATCAGGAACAACTAGTTAGAATTCGTTTTAGACCACTAAAAGAATTTGCTAATCAAACAGAATTAAATAGACAGAAAAATATTCTCACCTCTTCAGGATATAGAAATTTTACTATTAATTCACTCCATATGAACTCTAAAATTTTTTATTATCCATATTCATCAGTTGAAGTCAGTTTTAAAGTGGAAGTTGGCAGATCGTTAGATTACTTTCCAGTAGTTCCACTAGAAGCGGTACAAAACTCGCAACAACTTACTTTAAATTATATCTACTCAAGGCAAGGAAGAATTTCAATGGAGTTTGAAAGAACAGAAATTAATATAAATCGTACCAACGAATACATTCCATTTGAACTTTTACGTGGTTATTTACCGGGAAAAAATTTTTTATGGCGTTTGCTGGGTGATTACCAAATTGCAAATAATTTGCAAGCAAATTTTATTTATGATGGTAGATTGCAAGGAAAAGGAAATCCCATCCATTCAGCACAAGCAGAAATAAGGGCATATTTTTAATATGACTAAAGTCAAATCCAAATATATAGAAATCCATATCCTCAAAGTTGTAAATGGTAAATTGAAGTTTTTATTACTGAAAAGATCGAATAATGATAGATATCCAGGAATTTGGCAGATGGTTACAGGACATATCAAGAAAAATGAAAAAGCATATGGCGCAGCTATCAGAGAATTAAAAGAAGAAACCTCACTTACACCTAAATCATTGTACGTTGTTCCAATAGTAAACTCTTTATATCTACCAGAGAAAGATGAAATAAACTTTGTTCCTGTTTTTGTATGTGAAGTAGAATCTGATACAGAAGTAAAAATTAGTAATGAACATTCGGAATTTAAATGGGTTTCTTTTAATCAAGCGTTAAAAATGGTAAAATGGGACGGTCAGAAACGAGCTTTGATGATTATAAATGAAAACTGGGGAAAGGATATGTCGAAATTCAAGAAAATTAGTTTACGAAAATTGACCGAATGAATTGGTTAAGTTAAGAATGATTTTTAATAAATTTGTATTTGTTTAATTAATTAAACGAGGTAAAATTGTCAATATTAGTAGTAGGGTCGTTGGGACTTGATTCAATTGAAACGCCACACTCAAGTGTAAAAGATGCACTAGGTGGTTCAGCGGTTTACATATCTATTTCAGCTTCTTATTTTTCACAGAATATAAATTTAGTTGGTGTAGTAGGTTCCGATTTTCCAGATGAGTATCTTCAATTGCTTCATAATAGGGAGGTTAACCTTGAAGGTCTTCAAATTGTAGAGAATGAAAGGACCTTTCGCTGGTCTTGTCGATATGATTGTGATATGAATTCTAGAGAAACCTTAAGTACAGAGTTAAATGTTTTTAAGAACTTTAAGCCGATAATTCCTGAAAGTTATTGTGAGTCCAAATATATTGTTCTTGGTAACATTGATCCAGAATTACAAATTTATGTTTTAAATCACCTGAAAAATCCGAAGTTTATAATTTGTGATACGATGAATTACTGGATTGAGAGAAAGTATGAAGTGTTGTGTGAGTTATTAACGAAAGTAAATTTACTTTTATTAAATGATCTGGAAGCAAGATTACTTGCTAAAGAATTTAATCT
>CAKZPH010000283.1 GCA_937138605.1 uncultured Ignavibacteriales bacterium | reverse complement strand
GTTCTTTAGGTCCCACCTGGCAATAACTTTAGCATTCTCAACGCCACCAACTATATCCGCAATATTATTTGTTCTAAATGCCCATAGTTCGTATCCTTCAAATCTTTGATCATAGGCAATAGATTGTTGTCTAAAATTGACCTGTTCTGCAGTGGGCCACATTAAATCAATTGTTCTTTCTGTTGTTCTTACAAGAACTTTTGGAGCAGGGGGTGCAGAAGCTGTTCTAAAGTTCTGATCATAAATAAACTGAGCAAAGTCGGAAATTCTTTTTGCTTCTTCTATACTAGCTGTTGCGGAATTTCCCCTCCCAACTATCAAAGCGGCTACTACGATCGCTGTATCTTGTAATGGTCTTAATCTAAATTTACCAGTATTAACCATCATACGCTCATCAGCGGGTGTTGTTTGAATCCATCCAATATTTCTATGAGGGTCACCAGAGTAGAAAAACCTTGGGTCAACCGTATTACAATCAACACCACCTCGCACTTGACCAAATGCCCAGGTACATGGGTTTAATGGATTCCCACGTCTATTAAAACCAAGTGTATAATATCTCATCTCAATTCTATTTGCAGGATCAGCTTGTTCCACTGGCTGGGATTGGAAATACTGTACAAACGAGCTAATGCCTAGTTGTTTATAACCAACCAATGTATCAATACCTAAATAAGGCCCCCTTATGTTAAAGGCTGTATCGGCTGAATTACCGGTATAAACGAATGGCCCCTGGAAGAAATCAACTAAATATGTTGGTGGATTAGAACCATATTCATTGTCCGAACCATCATTATAAACATAGCCTGCATTCCTCCCTTCTTTAGGTCTTCCAGGGGGATATGTATAACCTGCAGCCCATTCGGGAACATCACATCCAACTAAATCGTCAGTATAATCACCTAAGTCGGGATCTGCCCAAACGGAGAAATAAACACTATCCAGAGTTTTGTTGTCAGGATTTTTATTAATGAATTTGTAACGAATAAATAGCATATTACCTAACAAGCCAGATGAAGCAAAACCAAAAATAGTTTGATGTATTTCAATTCCTAAAGGAGGAACATCAGTATATCTACGATCTCTAGCGGGAACTCCATCATTAATAACACACCAGACCGTTTCATCTCCTAATAAATCTGGTCTATCTTCATCTGGATCCCATTCACCATTACCGTTTTTATCTACAGGATTATATTTGCCATCTTTATCACCATCATAAAAATCTGCACCAAGACTGACAGCATCTTTCCAATCTTGCCAATCTGGACCAAAAGGTTCATCATCAGATCGAACTATGTAAAGCTTATTTTTTGGATCGGTTGGAGCTGTACCAACAGGTCCTGGTCTATAATCAGCTATTCTAGAGGCAGTCGCCACTGCATTTGCCCAAAGGAATTCAGTTGGTTGCCCTATATCAATATAACCTGATACGCAAAAACCACCAGAAAACAAGAAAGTATGCCCGTCAAATGTTCCATGTGGGGGTTTTCCGGGGATAGCTACATCCGCATATACTCCTGAATTGTTAATAGGCATTCCAATATTATTTATTTCCATCCAATATACACCCGCTGTACGATTAACCCGTTGTTGCACATTTTTACTATCTTTCTCAATTGAAGTAAAACCGAACACAAGTCCAATGATAAAAGTAAATATGATTGAGAATCTTAAGTACTTAATAAATCTTTTTCTTCTCATAGTTCTTACCTTCCTCAATTATTAAAATTTAATACCACTAAAATTAACTTTTAAACCTAATTTAATCTGACGAGGAATTCCAAAATTATCTGGATTTCTCTCTAAAGTTGTATAGTCTGCTCTAAAGAGATCTGGATATTGCTTACTTTCGGCCACTGCTCTTCCCTTAGGAGTATTAAGATATCCAGTAGTCCATGGGCTTCCTGTCGAACGATATACATCAACAACATTGTCAGCATCAAACAAATTGTCAATCCATAAATATGGAGTTACTAACATGTTTCCAAAGACCTTAAACGTCTTTTCTAATTTCATATCTACTTTAAATCTACCTGGACCAAATCTGCTATTTACATATCCTTTCGTATCACCGTAGTTAGTTTCTCCACCACCTTCTGGTGAAATATCCTGCTCTTCAAGTGGAGTATAAGGTCTACCACTTGCAAATTCGGCTACAAAATTTAAACCAGTTCTTTCAAAAATTCCGAGCTTACCTTCTGGAATAAAAACATCAACTATAACTGTTCCAGTATGTCGCTGATCAAAATCTAGCGGTGCGATAACTTTAGGAACCGAGTTATCCGGGTTTCTAAACGTAGCAACATAAGAGGAGCTCGTCGATGAGCCAGTACCTTCAGCAATTTGATAAGTATAATTAAATGATAGTGCTATAAATTGTATTCTCGCCAGATCAATTGTCAATGTTACTCCCTTAATTGTACCAAAGTCAGCATTGGAGGGACCAAAGTACGTATTAATTTCGCCTGTTGGTCTCTGAAATACAGTAGTAGTCCAGTTAATTAATCCTTTTGTATTCTTGTAAAATGCTGTCAAACCTAAGGCTGCTAAATTATCTCCAAAAATTTGTCTGAATCCTAGCTCGTATTGAGTGGTAATTTCGCTAGTTATCCTACCTGTACGGGCAAGTCTGTTTCCGTCTGTTAATAATATTTCAAAGTGCCTTCTCCATGTAAAGATATCTGCTAAACTTGGAGCCTGGATAAACTTACCATATTGAGCATGGAAAACGGTGGATGTTGTTACCGGGAAACCGATTCCCAAACGTGGACTGATATACAATTCAGGCTTCCTGGTTTCAAAATCTTCGGTATCTAAAATTTCGGGATCACCAAATCTGAACGGTTTTGTTGGATCTTTGATAACATCAGTCTTTGAGTTCAGATAATCAAGTCTTATCCCAAAGTTGATAACTAAGTCTGGTAACTCAAATCTATCCTGAAGATATGCATATGCTAACACAGGCTTCCTGGGAGGAATCACACTATCGCCCTCTGTGAACGAGTCACCATAAATATTGTAACCCCAATAAAAAGGAACTCTTTCTTTGTAACGAGTAAATCTATCTTTGACAAGTCCAGGCGCTCTAATACTTCGTGCTAACGCCATAGGAGATATAGAATAGCGATGAAATTCATGCAATTGTGCACCAACACCAAACTCGATTAAATGTCTTCCAATCTGCGACGTAAAATCAAAGTCGATTTGATAAACATAGTTAGCATTTTTGCTGTATGAATAATCGAATGAACCTTCGTCGGAGAAAATACCCAACGAATCTGAATCAAGGAAAAATCCTTGTCGTGAACCGTGTAATTTTAAAAATGGATTATATAGAGTATCGCCCCATTTTTCTAAATCATCACCAAATATTGGGTGTGTTTGTTTATCCTTGAAAATTCGATATCCAAAATTCAAATTCCAGAAAGAGCTAGCTCCTAAATTCTGACTTATTCTGGCTGAGTATGAATAATTTTGTTGTTCGTAAGCAGGGTTCATGTAGGAATTATTTTTAACATAGCTATAGCTAAATAAACGACGATTAATAAGATTTACAATCGCTCCTAATCTAATTGTAAAAGGATTAAAATCATGATATGTTTTTCCCGAGAATCTCCACGTTGCCCGAGAATTATGAGGTTTATATTTGTACATATATTTGCCAGTGCTATAAACAACATTTTCATACCTGACAGTGGAACCACCCGGTATTTCCATACCTGGTTTCCATATTTCTTTAGTACCATCAGGTTTGATAATCATCAAATCACCAGCAATTCTAATGGGAGAATTAAATTCAACTGGTATAGCAGGAGGGTCCTGGTCTAAGAACCATCCTCTTTCAGCACTGAAAAAGAATGTATGTTTTGAATATCTTGGAATAAACGGACCACCAATATTTAAAGTATAGAGATTATATCCGAAATCATCAGTAAATTCACTAGTGAGCACGTCTCCATAAATTGAATAAAGACTTCCGCCACTTTTCGTGGTAACATTAACTATACCGCTTTGAGCTTGACCATACTTTGCCTCAAAACCACCAATTTGAAAGGAAATTTGTTCAATAGCCGAGTTAGAAACTTGTGTGAATGAAGCGTTCCAATATGGGTCATTTTGAACAATACCATCAATTACATATAATACTTCGTTTCCCCGTCCTCCTTTTACGTTGATTGTTGCATTTCCATCAACTCCTCCAGAACCTTCAGCCATAACTACACCTGCATTAAGTGCAGCAATTTTTTGAACGCCCCTCACAGGAACTCTGGCAATTTCTTCTTTGTCGATAACTTTTACAGTATTGGTAGCTTTCTGCTCAAAAAACGTTCTTTGTGAAGTGACCACAATTTCCTTTAATTCTGCTGTCTCTTCTTCAAGAGCAACATTCAATTCTTTTGTTATACCCGCGACTATTCTTACATCTTTTATAACTTGAGTTGCATAACCAACAAAGCTTATTCTTACATCATATGTGCCAGGAACAACATTTATAATGAAATACTCACCTCTAGCATTTGTTGCGGCACCCAATTCAGTTCCTAATAATAGCACATTTGCACCTGGTAGGGGATCACCGGTTCTAGCATCTGTAATTTTTCCAGCAAGCTTACCGGTGGCTGTTTGCCCATATAGTAATGTAGCAAACATTAGAAATATAAACGTAATAGCATAAATAAACTTTTTCATTGATTCTCCCTCTCAATTGTTTTACTTGCAAAATATCAAGTGAGAAAGAGAGAATTCAAACTATTCTCTCTTTCTCAAAACACATTTAATTGCTTTATTTTACAAGCATCATTTTCTTGGATGCACTATAATTTCCAGAAGTCAATGTATAGATGTACGTTCCGGATGGTAAATCGTTGCCTGCAAAATCAATTGAATGGATGCCTGCATCTTTAATCTCATTAAGTAGAGTTGCAATTTCACGTCCTAAAACATCGTAAACTTTCAATGTTACGTGATTTCTCTCAGGTATAGTGAATCGAATCTTGGTGCTCGGGTTAAATGGATTCGGGAAGTTTTGTTCAAGTTGGAAGTTAAGAGGAGTTGCTAGATTATCATCTACTGAAGTCTTTGTAAATGTCACGCCTGATAAATACCATAATTCAGATTCTAGCAAATCATTGGTATCGCCTGCACCAAAAATTGTATACATGCAATCTACTCTAAATGTAGTAGGATTTACCATATAACCATATGCAGAAGTTTGTGAAAATTTTTCGTGGACATTTGGAGTATTGGTAATATTAACTTTTCCACCAACTCCACCAAGAACAGGCATCATGAAAACATCATATAATGTATCGCCCGGATTTGGTACATCACACCATTTAAGAACAACTATATCGCCATCCCAATTTGTTGCAAATTCAATTTCATTCAAGGTCGATAAACCACCTGGTAAAGAACGAGAAGTAACATTGACGTGGGAAATAAAACTAGCTTGCCATCCATGAGTTGGACTTCCTGATACCAAATAAATACCTGTAGCAGAGCCATCAATTGTATCGACGAA
>CAKZPH010000282.1 GCA_937138605.1 uncultured Ignavibacteriales bacterium | reverse complement strand
TGATTCATAATTTAATGGTTAAACCGCCATTTTTTGATTCTTCCCAAAAGTATCCAATGGTATTTCTTGTGCACGGTGGTCCACAAGGTGCTTGGGAAGATTTATGGCATTACCGCTGGAATCCACAATTATATGCATCTCGGGGATATGTTGTTATCATGCCTAATCCAAGAGGTAGCACCGGATATGGACAAAAGTTTACAGATGAAATTAGTGGCGATTGGGGCGGAAAAGTTTACGTGGATTTAATGAATGCATACGATTATGCAATTAAAAATTTCCCCTTTATCGATAAGAAAAGAACTGTTGCAGCCGGCGCATCTTATGGTGGATATATGATGAATTGGATTGCAACCAGAACAAATAAATTCAAAGCTATTTTATCCCATGCAGGAGTTTTTAATGTTGAAAGTATGTATGGAACTACTGAAGAATTGTGGTTTCCTGAATGGGAATTCAAAGGCACGCCATGGACTAATAGAAAACTCTATCAAAAGTTTTCACCCCACATGTATGTAGACAAAATTAAAACACCAATGCTGGTAACTCATGGGGCTTATGATTTCCGTGTACCAGAATCTCAAGCATTTGAGCTCTTTACTTCCTTGCAAAGATTAGGCGTTCCATCAAAACTTATTTACTTTCCTGATGAAACTCATTTTGTCGCAAAACCTCAAAATTTCAAGTTATGGATGACTGAAATTTTTAATTGGTTTGAAAAATGGATTAGTCAATAAATTCGAAGTCTTTAAATTAACCCGTTAAACTGTTTAAAAATTTTTGGGCGGTGATTAACCGCCCTTTCTACTCAACGTGAAAAAAATTATCGAAACATTAAAAATTAATGACCCCACTTATTGTTTAGTTTCAATTCGATAAGAATGAGTTATCTCAACGGTAGGGCGCAACATCGCTTGAACGGAGCAATACTTCGTGCTTGATAATTCAATTGCTCTCTCTAGATCTTCTTTTTTTAAATCGTTGCCATAAAAAACATATTCAATATGAATTTTAGTAAAAACTTGTGGATGTTCTTCACGGGTTTCTGCTGTTATGTATATTTCAAAGTCGTCTAACTTTACTCTCTTTTTTTTAAGTATGGCAATAACATCACTTCCAGTACAACCTGCTAGTGAAAGTAAAAGCAATTCTTTAGGTCTTACTCCTGCTGAACTACCACCAAATTCAGCCGGGCCATCCATTGTAATCCAAACGTTTGAATCTGTGTTGCCAACAAGTGTAATGCCTTTAAGTTGTTTCACATATGCTTTTTTAGTCGCCATTTCTTTCTCCTTTTTAATTATGATGCAAAATAAAAAATTAAGTTTCGAACTTTAATTTCATAATATAATCAACAACACGTGCCAGGTAACAATACTAACTAAATTTTCTTAAAAACGAATTATAAAAATTTTTTTTTGAATTATTTTTACCTATCTTGCTATTACTCGTAGGTTATTTCATAGTCAATGGAGTGAAAATCTTATCTATAAGATTCTATGAAAGTAACTTGCGAGGGTGTTTTTTAAAAGGATCTTTGTTTCATGACCAAAAAACTTTTTATCGGGAGTTTACCGTTTACTACCACTAACGAGGAACTCCAAAAGCTATTCGAATCTTTTGGTAAAGTTGTTTCTGCAGTAGTAATAAGAGACAAACAAACCAGAAGATCAAAAGGTTACGGCTTCATTGAGATGGAATCCGATGAGGCTGCCAATAATGCAATAAAAGAATTAAACGGCAGTGAGCTCAAAGGAAGAAAAATCATCGTAAGTGAAGCAAAAGGCATTCAAAAGAAATAAGCCTTAAAATTTCTACCTTTAAAATTATGGAATTCATCATCAATTGATGATGAATTCCTCTTTCATTTTACTCCTCTTTATACCTAAAAGATATTTCTATCTCCAATAATACTTTCAGGAGGTTAAGGAACTGTTTGTATACATTTATAGTTCAAGCGATGAAATGGGTATTTCAAGTAATATCTACCTTAAATTATTATTTTTATAAAAGAGAGGAGAATAATTTATGAGTTTTAATTTTAACAAATTTACTCTCAAATCTCAGGAAGCCATTGCAGAGGCACAAGCTATTGCTCAAAATTATTCGAATCAGCAAATTGAACCTGTTCATCTTTTTGCTGCACTTCTCCAATCTAGCGATGGAATTGTATTGCCAGTACTTCAGAAATTAGGTGCCAATGTCAACTATTTAAAAATTAAAGTACACCAAGAACTTGAACAACTCCCTAAAGTAACAGGTGCATCTATTGGTAATCAATATTTATCACAGAACTTAGCCAGAGTATTCGATAATGCTCTTAAAGAGGCAATTTCACTGAAAGATGAGTATATCAGCACTGAACATTTATTAATAGCTTTAGCATCTGATCAATCTAATATTGGACGACTTTTAAATGATCAAGGTGTTACAAAAGAAAATATTTTAAAAGTTTTGAAGGATATCCGAGGAACACACACTGTGCGTTCTCAAAATCCCGAAGAAACTTATCAAGCCTTACAGAAATATGGTCGTAATTTAAACGAATTAGCAAAGCTTAATAAACTAGATCCAGTTATTGGAAGAGAAGATGAAATAAGGAGAGTTTTACAAGTACTTTCAAGAAGAACCAAGAATAACCCTGTTTTGATCGGCGAACCTGGTGTTGGTAAAACAGCTATCGTAGAAGGACTTGCTCACCGAATTGTTCAAGGTGATGTTCCTGAAAACCTAAAGACAAAACAGGTTGTTGCGCTTGATATGGGTGCGCTCGTGGCAGGTACTCAATTCCGAGGACAATTCGAAGAAAGAATGAAAGCTGTTTTGAAAGAAGTTCAAGAATCTAATGGTGAAATTATTCTTTTTATCGATGAGTTACATACTGTTGTAGGTGCTGGTTCTGCTCAGGGTGCAGTAGATGCGGCAAATATACTTAAGCCAGCACTTGCACGTGGTGAATTACACTGCATTGGTGCAACTACCATTGATGAATACAGAAAACATATTGAAAAAGATCCGGCTTTAGAAAGAAGATTTCAACCAATTCTGGTAAATGAACCTAGTGTTGAAGATACAATCTCAATCCTTCGTGGATTAAAAGAAAGATATGAAGTACATCATGGAGTACAGATAACAGATTCAGCGATCGTTGCAGCCACTCAATTATCATATCGTTATATAACCGATAGATTTTTGCCTGACAAAGCTATTGACTTGATTGACGAAGCTGCATCTAAATTAAGAATTGAAATTGACTCAATGCCAGAAGAACTGGATAGTCTTGATCGGAAAATAAAGCAACTTGAAATTGAAAGAGAAGCATTAAAAAGAGAAATTGATCAGATCGGCTCTGAAAAAGATTCTGCTACAAAAGAACGTCTTGAAAGTATTGAAAAAGAAATTTTCACTGCTAAAGAAGAATTTAGCTCATTGAAAATTCACTGGCAGAAAGAAAAAGATTTAATTAAAGCAATTCGTCAGATGAAAGAAGAAATTGAACATTTAAAGCACCTAGCTGAATCATATGAAAGAGTAGGAGATTATGCAAAGGTTGCTGAAATTAGATATGGTAGAATTATTGAAATTCAAAAAGAACTTGAAAGAAAGACATACGAGTTGTCTGAACTGCAGAAATATAAGAAAATGCTAAAAGAACAAGTTGATGCTGAAGACGTTGCTGAGATTGTAGCCAAATGGACTGGAATTCCCGTACAGAGAATGTTGGAAACGGAAAAAACTAAATTATTGAATCTCGAAGAAAGATTACATCAAAGAGTTGTGGGTCAGGATGATGCAGTCCGCGCTGTTGCTAATGCTATAAGAAGATCACGAGCTGGGTTACAGGATCAAAAGAAACCTATTGGTTCATTCATATTTATTGGTACAACGGGTGTTGGTAAAACTGAACTTGCTCGTGCACTGGCAGAATATTTGTTCAATGATGAAAGAGCATTAATTAGAATTGATATGTCAGAGTACATGGAAAAATTTTCTGTTAGTCGATTAATTGGTGCACCACCAGGATATGTAGGTCATGAAGAAGGTGGTCAATTAACCGAAGCTGTTAGAAGGAAACCATATTCAGTTGTGTTACTTGATGAAATCGAAAAAGCTCATCCCGAAGTTTTTAATATCTTACTACAGGTTCTTGATGAAGGTCGCTTAACGGATAGTAAAGGTGTTACTGTAAACTTCAGAAATACAATAATTATTATGACTTCAAATATTGGTTCACATTTGATTCAAGATAAACTAACATACGTTAACGAAAATAATATTGACTCTATCATGGGTGAATTAAGAATTCAACTGACAAATTTATTGCGTCAAACAATTCGCCCTGAGTTTTTAAATAGAATTGATGAAATAATTCTCTTTAAGCCATTGACAAAATCTGAAATTCAAAAAATCGTTGAACTACAATTATCTAATGTTTGCAAGATGCTTTCTGAGAAAAATATTACTTTAGAAATTACTGAAGATGCAAAGTCATGGTTAGCTGAACTTGGCTATGATGCAACTTATGGCGCCCGACCATTGCAACGAGCGATACAACGTTATGTACTTAATCCACTTTCAGAAGAAATTATTAAAGGTAAAATTGATACTGGTGATACAGTACGAATTGAACTCGATAGTAATGGTAAGTTAATATTTTCACCATACAAAGTTGAACAAGTAAGTAGCTAATATTTCAACTATAAGCGTTTATAAAAAAAGGAAGTAATCTTGTAAGTCAGGATTGCTTCCTTTTTTATTTTCACCCGATAAAATCAAATCCATTCTTAGGATTTTGATTTTTCATTAACAAAATCTCACTTCACAAGTAATTTTTATATTAATAAAATCAAACATGTTTTAAATTGAGTTAAAATTTAATAGGATTAAATATGACGAAACACAAAAACATCGTTGCCGTGGATGTTGGTGGTACCAAAATATTAGCCTGTGTACTTTCACCTAAAGGTATAATTCTTTCAAAAGCAAAGAAGTCAACGAACGTTGTTTCAGCTAATGATAAGATTATAAATAGAATTATTGTAACAGTCGAAGAGGCTATTTTAAAGTCAAAATTAAAATCGAATGACATTACACATATTGTACTTGGGATTCCTGGTTCACTTAATCCTGTAAAAGGTTTTATCTATCTAGCACCTAATTTAGGTTGGAAAAATTTTAATTTAGTTAAACCACTTAAAAAGTATTTCAAAAAAAATATCTTAATCGAAAACGATGCAAATCTTGGAACAATGGGAATTTTTCATTATCAACTTAAAAGAAAAATTGATAACCTAATAGCTTTGTTTATAGGAACAGGAATTGGCGCAGGAATCATAATTAATAAAAAATTGTTTCAAGGGAAAAATTACGCTGCCGGAGAAATTGGTCATATGGTTGTTAATCCAGAAGGAGTGAGATGTGGATGTGGAAATATTGGTTGTTTTGAAACAGAAGGAAGTAGAAGCGCTATAAATCGATTTATAAATGATAGTATTTCAAATGGAGAAAAAACAATAATCACACAACTTGTTGAAGATACTACTCTAATAAAAAGTAATGCTCTTGCAAAAGCACTAAAAATGAATGATGAAGTTGTCATCGGAGCTGTAAACAAAGCTTCAAAAAATATTGGATATATGGTGGGAAATCTCATCAACCTTTTTGATTTTGACGCAATAGTATTTGCTGGTGGAGTTATTGAAGCAATTGGAAATTTTATGTTACCAATAATTAAAAAATCCGCGAAAGAAGTTGCATTAAGAAATAATCTTAAGAATACAAGATTTCTAATTTCTAATTTAAAGGACTACGCTGCAATTTATGGTAGTTTAGCTTTGGTGAAAGAGGCATAGTAAAAAATTTTTAAAACTCTGTTTTACTTTAATTGTATTACCTTTAATTGATTTCTCTGGCTAAAAAATTATTGTTGACAAATTGAAAAATAAATTATAATTTTGCTTCGTATTACGAAATATTCGGAAACCTAATATTTTTAATCCCTAATAATTATAAAAATTTAATGATTAGTAAAAATTCTACAGAAAAAATGCTTGATAACTTACTCGAGCTTAGTTTAAAAATCAAAGAAGTAATGGTTAACTTAAACCCTTCTCTTTTTAGATCCGAATTAACACTTAATCAATTAAGTGCACTTCATGTAATTTGCGTCAATCCGGATATAACTCTGAAAGAACTAGCCAAGAAGCTTAACATAGCA
>CAKZPH010000281.1 GCA_937138605.1 uncultured Ignavibacteriales bacterium | reverse complement strand
TTCAAACTGCTTTTGAATTCTGATTTAACTCCTATAGGTGGTAAATGGAGTTTTGATGGGGAAAATAGGTTGAGATATCCCACTAAAAAATCTCCACCAAAAATTGAATTCCCGCAAATTAATAATTATTACAGAGAGGCTATCGATTATGTAAATAAAAATTTTCCTGATAATTATGGTCAAATAAATACAAGATTTATTTATCCAACTACTCATAAAGAAAGTAAATTATGGTTAAACCAATTTATTGAAAAAAGATTTTTTGAATTTGGGCATTACGAAGATGCCATAGTGGCTGAAGAACATATCCTTCATCATAGTGTTTTATCACCTCTTATGAATGTTGGATTTCTAACCCCTCAATTCATATTAAATGAAGTTTTGAGAGCTTCTGAAAACAAAAAAATCCCTCTAAATTCACTCGAAGGTTTTATCAGACAATTAATTGGTTGGCGTGAATTCATTCGAGGTGTTTATGAAGTTGCAGGCTCGTATCAACGAACAAAAAATTTCTGGAATTTTAGGAAAAAAATGTCCTCTAAATTTTATACTGGAACTACAGATATTTTACCGGTTGATTTAACAATTCAAAAAGTACTAGCCACTGGATATGCTCATCACATTGAAAGATTGATGGTATTAGGCAACTTTATGTTACTATGTGAATTCGATCCAGATGAAGTTTATAAGTGGTTTATGGAAATGTTCATAGATGCATACGATTGGGTGATGGTTCCAAACGTTTATGGTATGAGTCAATTTGCCGATGGAGGATTGATGTCAACAAAACCTTATATAAGTGGAAGCAATTACTTGAAGAAAATGAGCAACTACAAAAATGGTGAGTGGCAAAAAATCTGGGACGGTTTATTTTGGCGATTTATAAGCAAACATAGAACTTTTCTTTCCACAAATCCTCGAATCTCTATTTTGATAAATAATTTTGATAAAATGAATGATTCAAAAAAATCAGAGCTTATTAATCTGGCAGAAGATTTCCTGAGAAAAATAAATTAATAAATAAAAAACTTCGGTACGACTAAAATTCAATTATAAATCTTACTTAAATACATTGGATATAATTCAATAGTAAAAACACTTCCTTACATCTTTTGAACAACCAAAAAAAATTCTTTAAAAGTTGGATTAAATTGATCAAAACCCTTTACACATTCTTCAATTATTTTCACTATCTAAGTTAGATATATATACGTTAACAATTCAAAATATCTCTATCCGGTGATAACTTCTCAATTATATTTACTACTCATCAAATGAACTTTCCCGGCTAAGTAGATATCTTGACCTCTTGTACTAAAAAAAATTTTATTCGACCTTGTATTTCTAAACCAATGGTGTCAATCAATAATTCTATTCAAAGTTATGAGTTATGATTCATGAAAAAGAAAAAAGTATGAAAGATAATAATAAAATCCTTTCAAAAGCGTCACTGTCCATAAATTCTTCAGCTTTTCATTAAAATTTACGATACTCTTGAATACATCTTAATTCTCGGCACAAAAAAATTTAGTCGAAATCAAAGGAAACAAGAAAACAAGGCTCAGTAAATCTATTATTTCTAAAAATACACTCTCAAAAATTGCTTTTTCCTAATTGAACATCTCTACTTGCTGATGAAAAAAATCGCGTTTTAAATACTTATATCTTTTCTTTATCGATGCAAAAAAGATTATAAAATTCCTGTCAGTTGCATTGAAA
>CAKZPH010000280.1 GCA_937138605.1 uncultured Ignavibacteriales bacterium | reverse complement strand
TATACATAGAGAATATGGTTGGAAGAAATATACATTTTTAAAATACTTTGATAAACTTTTCCTTTCTTACGAAATAGGACATGTCAAGCCGGAAAAAGAGATTTACTTATTTGTGCAGAATTCCTTAAAAGTACATCCATATGAAATTCTTTACATTGACGATATTGAAGATTATGTAGACGCAGCAAAAGAAGTTGGATGGAATGCTATTAAATTTGAATCAAATGAAAAGTTATTTGACGAGCTGAAATTGTTTAATATTAATTTAACCTAATCATTTTAATCTAATTTAAGTCGCTTAAAAATATAGTCAACTCTTTCTAAAAGTTTGGAGGAATCAAATATTTTTTCGGTTTCTTCCTCATTCAAATACTTAGTAATTTTTGGATGATTAAGTAATTCGGTTTTAAAGTCAGAATTTCCATCCCAAATTTTCATAGAAATTGACTGTACTATTTTGTATGCTTCTTCGCGTGTCATTCCTTTTTCAACAAGAGCAAGCATCACCTTTTGTGAATGAATAAGACCCTTAGTAAGTTTGATATTAGCCTCAATACGATCATAATTAAACTTCAAATTTTCTAAGACGTAAATCATTTTGTGGATTATGTAATCAAGAAGAATTGTCGTATCTGGGAAAATCACTCTTTCCACGGATGAATGAGAAATGTCTCGTTCATGCCATAAATTAATATTTTCTAATGCCGCAAAAGCGTTTGTTCGTATTAGCCTCGCAAGTCCTGCTATTCTTTCGCACAAAATAGGATTTTTCTTATGTGGCATAGCTGAAGAACCTTTTTGACCTTCTGTGAAAGGTTCTTCAACTTCCCGAACCTCAGTCCTGTGAAGATGACGAATCTCCGAAGAAAATTTTTCCAATGACGATGCTATCAATGATAATGTCATCAAATACTCAGCATGAACATCTCTTTGAACAATTTGAGTAGATATGTTAGCTGATTTAATACCCAACTTTTTACATACATATTCTTCGACTTCAGGACTAAGATGCTCATATGTTCCAACTGCACCTGAAATCTTACCAACCGCACAATTTATTGCTGCCCTTTCAAGACGCTCTAAGTTTCGGGAAACTTCATCATACCATAACGCAAACTTTAAACCATACGTAATAAGTTCAGCATGAACACCATGAGTTCTTCCAATACAAATCAAATTCTTATGCGTAGAGGCAAGTTTCCTTAAAATTGATAGTAGCTTTTTAAGACCATCAATCAAAATTTTCGAAGCTTGTTTAATTTGAACAGCAAGGCATGTATCCAGAACATCCGATGAAGTCATTCCATAGTGAATGAATTTACCAGATTCACCAACAGTGCTGCTTACATCGGTTAAAAATGCCAGAACATCATGATTAATTTTATCTTCAATTCTTTTGATACGATCAACATTAAATTTTGCTTTAGATCTTATTTGATTGGAAATACTTTTTGGGATTTCTTTTAAATGAGCACGGGCCTCTACAGCAAGTAATTCAATTTCTAACCAAATTTTAAACTTGTTTACCTCTGACCAAATTTCGCTCATTTCCTTCCGTGAATATCTCTCAATCATCTTTTCTCCAATTTCATTCTTCTTTCAACAATTTTATCATTGCTCAAAACTTTTAATGTAATTATTTGTCCTGTTCTAAATTCATTAAAAATGGACTTAATATCATTTTCATCATTAATCTTCTCTCCTTCTACTTCAAGAATTATGTCTCCCACTTCGATTCCAGCTTTATCTGCAGGACTTCCTGGTTGAACTTGTGTAACTACAACCCCTTTGGAACTCTTGAGTCCATAATACTTTGAAATTCTTTCATCAAGATTTTGAATCGAAAGACCAGTCCAAAAATTCCTATCAATTTTAGAATTTTTCTTAAGTTCTTCCACAACTCTTTTAATTTTATTAACGGGAATGGCAAAACCAATTCCAATATTACCGCTAGAATATGTATTTCCTGTGTAAATCAAAGTATTCATTCCTATTACTTCACCAAGACTATTAACTAATGGACCACCACTATTTCCTCCATTAATCGGCGCATCAGTTTGGATCATTTTCCTGTAATATCTATTATTAACTGGTTGAAGAGTTAGATCAACAGAACTAACAACTCCAACCGTAACAGTTGGTTTGTTATTAATATCAAATAGCCCGAAAGGATTTCCCAATGCAATCACCCATTCACCTATTATCACATCATTAGAATTACCTAGTATCAGATATGGCAGATTTTTTCCATTTATTTTCAATAAACAAATATCACTGGAAGGATCGCTTCCTATTATTTCGGCATCGTATCTTTCACCATTTGTAAGTGTCACAACAATTTTTTTTGCATTTCCCGCTACATGGTCATTTGTAACAATATAACCATCGGGCGAAATAATAAAACCACTTCCTAAACTATGAACTTCTTTTTTATAAGTTCTATCTCCAAAGAATCTTCGAAAGAATGGATCATCCCTGAAGAATGGATCATCAAAAAATGAAAAGAATGGATCACGGTATTCTCTAACTTCTGTAACATTTATTCCAACAACGGCAGGACTTACTTTTCTAACTGTTCGAGTTATTGCCGTTTCCCTTGAATTCGTAATATCCTGATTAATACTTTCTTTTAAATTATAGTTCGCTGGAAGAAAGGTAGAAGTATCATTTGAGATGTATAATTTTGAATCGTCATTAAATAATAGTTGCTGAATAATTAAAGTAGAAGATACTGAAAGACCAATAATCAAGAACCCAAACAAAATTAGAGTATTTTTCATAATTCCCTCTCATAACTATAATTTTTTTTACTTATTATCTGCTTTATTGGTTCAAAGTGTTTAATTAAAATTATCGATAAAACTAGAACTACAATAATTAAATATGTCAGGAAATTATCCGGAGCTGGAAAGGTGAAATTTTTGACTAAATCATATCCCATTATAAGTAAACTCAGAGTTAATATAGTTGCTAGCACGTTTCCAAGATGTATATCTTTTTTTAAGATATACACCACTAACCATGTAATTCCCCAAATTACAAAAGCTAAAGGTATAAATAAAAAAGTTGAACCTAAAGCTGTCGCTAGTCCTCTCCCACCTCTAAAATTTATCCATATAGAAAAACAATGACCTAGAACGCTCCAGAAAACACTCAATCCAACCCCTATAAAACTTTCACTCATAAAATGTTTTGTTAATATTACAGCCAACAAACCTTTAAGAAAATCAATAGCAAATACTGAAAAACCTAACAAAAAGGAGCCACTGACTTCGTAAGCATTTAAACCTCCAACATTACCAGACCCAGCCCTCCTAATATCTATTCCTCTGAACAATTTCATTAAAATATATGCAGTAGGTATTGAACCAAGTAGATAACTATAACTCGAAATGATAAGATAATTCATACTTAAAATTACCAAAAATGAAAAGTTTAACAAAATTGCACTATTACAGTAATTTGAAACTAATTTATTTCCATGATTGTAATTAATTAAAACAGTTCATTTAATAAATTTGTAACAAATCCGATAGTAAATGTTTGAGATATGCAGAAGAATTATTTAATAATCTGGTTTCATTTATTCTTAATTTTATTTGGTAAATTAAATGGTCAATTTTTTTGGTCAAACCCTTCTATTCAACATAATACACTGCGAGATCTTGAACTATTTAATAATTATCAACTGATCGTTGTAGGTGACTTAGGAACATACTTAACTTCCACAGATTCGGGAAAAAACTGGGAAGTCAGACATCGATTTTTAGGTCTTGAAAACGATTTAAATTCGATTGATTTTACCGATCAGAACAACGGCTGGATTTGCGGCTCCTATGGGTTGATCATCCGTACATTTGACGGAGCAAATTCATGGCACATTCAAACCTCTCCAACTATTAATAATCTCCGAAAAGTTTTTGCTTTACGTTGGGATAGAGCGTGGATTGTAGGCGAAAATGGAACTATTCTATATGCACCGAACGGTTATACATTTCAAATTCTACAGTCTCCTACAATCCGAAATTTGAATTCATGCTACTTTTTGGATGAAAGTAACGGATTCGTTGTTGGTGATAGTGGAGTAATGTTAAGAACTTTCAACAGTGGCTATACATGGATTACAATTCCCTTACCTGAAGTTAAAAAGAACATATTAGATATCTGGTTCAGTTCATCAAATAGAGGTTATGCAGTTGGTGATTCAGGATTGATTTTAAGAACAACAAACGGTGGTTTTTCATGGACAATAATAGGCAGAGATATTACTCAATCAGATTTGAATTCTCTTTACTTTTTCGATGATTACCGTGGTTATGTTGTTGGAAAGGAATCTCGAATTTTCTATACATCAGACGGAGGACAAAACTGGATATTTCAGTATAGTCCAACCTGGCGAACCTTATTTGGTTGTTATTTTATAAACAATTCAACGGGCATTTGCATTGGCGATTGGGGAACAATTTTAAGAACTACAAATAGTGGATCTGGCTGGCTACAATTAAATAGAGGCAGCGATGAATATTTAAATAAATCATTTTTCATAAATGAATACCTAGGATGGGTTGCTGGTGATCGAGGTACTATTCTTAAAACTTCTAATGCAGGAGTATCCTGGTATAAAGTCCTGACCTGGAATAGATGGAATCAATTTATGACTGCAGATATAAATACTATTCAAATGCTAGATGAATACAGAGGTTATGCTATAGGTGATTCGGGTTACTTTGGATGGACAACAGACGGCGGTGAAAATTGGTATTTTTATCACTATGACTCAACAAACAGAATGGATGATTTATTTGGTTTACATTTTTTCGATCAATATAATGGATGGGTTGTAGGAGGTTACTGGAGTCAGCCAGTTTTTCTTAAAACCACAAACGGAGGTCAGAACTGGTATATTTGGCGACCATCTGACCAGTATTATGCCGCTGTCCCACTCCACATTCAAATGATAAATTTTTCCTATGGATGGTCTTCAGGTAGAACGGGAGTGCTAAGATATACTACTAATGGAGGTCTATCATGGAATTACTATGATCCAAATATCTTAGGATTTGGTGATTGGTTAAATTGGATAAAATTCGTTAACCCAAATATTGGATGGACTTGCGGAAAAGCAGGTAAAATCTTTAAAACAACTAACTCTGGTTTATATTGGTTTGAACAATTTAGTGGAGTAAGTAAAGAACTTCTGTCTATAAATTTTTATGACGAGAATTTAGGATTCGCTGTAGGCGAAGATGGTCTTGTATTAAAAACTACAAATGGTGGTGAGGATTGGATTGAACTTCCAAGATTTACCCGAAGCAGATTAAAATCAATCTTCATTATTAATAATCAAATTGCCTATATTACTGGTGACCTTGGTTTAATTTTAAAAACTACTAATTCAGGTTTATCCTTTACTCAAATTAACCCTATGTTAGCAGATGATTTTGAACTAAAACAGAATTATCCTAATCCATTTAACTCTTTTACACAAATTCAATTTAAATTAACGCGTGATTCTGAAATAACTATTGATCTATTCAACTCTAATGGTGAAATGATTACAAATATCTATAAGGGAAGGTTGAAAGAAGGAAATCATAAAATTATGTTTAATCCTGGGCAAATAAATTTCAATCTCCCTTCTGGAATTTACTTTATAAGATTAAAAAGTAATTTCATTTCAAAAACTATTAAAGTAGTATTATTAAAATAACGTCTGGTAAGCAGGATTACTTAAATTTCGAGGAAAATTAAATTGATTCTACTTATTTAATTAAAATAATGGAAGTTATGCTTTATGATAAAAAAAATATTTCTATTTGTTCTTCTTTTCTCATTTCAAAATATTTTTGCACAATTAACTCTTGAATATCAATCCTCTTTTTTTCCATATAATAGTGTATCAGGATGGTTTCCCTTTAAAAAACTTTCTGATGGATGGGAATACCGATTTTATTATGTAGACTCAACTGTATTTAAAATTTATTCATCGCATTATTATGGCACTGTACAATACACTTATAATTTTACACCTCCAGAAGTTGCAGCAGGAGGAAAAATTTACTCATTAGGGGTTGATTTATCAGGCGATGCAATTGTAGAATTTTACGTACTTGGATATTACGGAACTATATCTTATCCAAGGCAATCCGTAAAAATACTTAATGTTGTAAATAATAGTGTTTTGCTAGAATTAAATAACGTTCAATATTACTATTCCGCTCCAGATCTTTATGACATTGACAAAGATGGTTACTTAGAGTTGATTTTTGTTGAATACGATATTTACAATAGTTATAATTATCGATTGTTAGTTTATAACACCAATGTGAGTACATCAATACTTAATGACTCTAACTTTAATTTTGATCTCAAACAAAATTACCCGAACCCATTTAATCCAGAAACCACCATTGAATTTTCAATAAACAATTCTTCACACTTGAAAATTGACATTTACGATGTCACTGGAAATCACATAGTAAACTTAATTGATGACCACTTACCTCCAGGGAACCACAAGGTTTTATGGAATGGTCTGGATAAAAATAAAAGAAAAGTTTCAAGTGGAGTATACTTTTATACGTTAACACAAAATGAAATCATAGTTACCAAAAAGATGATTTTATTAAAATAAATTATCTGTAAAAAGAAAACAGATTTTTTACATTTCAACATTATTCATTAGTCTTTCCTATGAAAAAATATTGTGATCTTTGGAACAATTACTTATGAATTATACACATAAAAATTATAATACATTGATTCTGAATTTGTTAAATTAAAGTATATGGAGAAATATGCGATGTAGTAGTTTCAATTGGAACTGTAAAAAATTTACAAAAAGGCATTCAGTAACTATTCTTAAAACATAAAACAAAACCAATGACTCAAGAAACATATTTAAATATTGTATCCATGACAAAATCTGTAACAACAACAGTATTAATTGTATTTCTAAAGTGTAGTTTATTCTCCCTTTTAGGATTAGGTTCGTACCTTTATTCCTGCATTTTATTTTTTGATTCTACTGGCAAAGAACTCAAAGCAAAGATTATTGTTTATTAACTCACACGTCCAGTTTATTAACCCACAGTGATATTTAATTAATAAAAAGTCAATACAGATTCCCAGCACCCGGAGACAAAATAAAAACTATTTTTAACTTGACAAAATACTCTGCTGCTATTACTTATAAAGAATTCAGACATAATTGTTGGTATTTATAATTTAAGGAAATAATTAAAAATTGCCTCCTGCAAAGATATTAACAAATATTCTAAAGAATGTACCTTTTAACTATTGGGAACAAAAATCACTTCTTTCATTCCTGAAGTGAAATTAGCATAAAAATTGAGCTTTAATAGAATCATGAAATGGAGATTTCTTTATAAAATTGTCCAGGCTCCACCCAAATATGTTCAGAGTAGAATAGCAAGTTTTGCTGGATAATTTAGTAAAGCCGATTAATTTGATAATTTTCGCTCTAAAGTTAAATGTGGGTATTTTAATGTTGCAAGGACTTTGAGTAATAAAAGAGTTAAAAAATGATTAGTATTTTCTCAAAAGTTGTATTTGCTTAAAGACTATAGATTGGGATATTAATTCATCACATAGATAGCGACCTGAAGATTTTATAGAAGTAGGCTCACAGAGTCATGCAGAATTTACTGGCACGTCAATATTGATTTCACCAGAATGAAGTATATTTTTGATTAATTAAATTGGGTACGTCCTGTTGATTAAGATATTGCAACATTAATTCATAATTTATGTTTTTTTGAAGTTAATAGTAAATGCAGTAAGATCATTCCTCAAATAGATTGCCAAATAAACAATTAGACGGTTAGAAATCTTTAAGATGCCAGGGTTGAAGATTGAATATCAAAATTTTGTTCCAATGTTCATTTAATTGAGATTTTAATTGAAAGTTGATTAAAGTGAAAATTATTAAATACGCTGGATGTAATTTCTAATTATGCCCCGAAACTTAGATGTTTGTTAAATTTCGGGGCTTCAAAAATAAACTATTATTTATACTTTGAAATATTATTACTTTAAGATAGCGTCTTTACAAGCTTTCGCAACCTTAAACTTCACAACTTTTTTAGCTGGTACTTGAACCATTTCACCCGTTCGTGGATTTCGAGCCATTCTCGCTTTTCTTTCAACCAAAACTAGTTTTCCAAGTCCAGGAATAGTAAATGAATTTTTTGCTTCTTCATAAGCTAAAAGCACTAGACCCTCTAAAAGTTTTTTGACTACCGATTTTTTTAAGTGATTTTTTTCAGCTAGTGTACTGATAATTTGTAATTTTGTTAAAGCTTTTGCCATTCTTATGATCCTTTATTTTTTATTATGAGTGTATGATGGATTGATATGAATTAAAATAAAATAAGAATTATTGACCTCTATATTTTGGTTAACACCATGATTCTTTTTCATAGCACCAATTTAACATTAGTCCAACTGATATTCAACAAAAACATAAAGTTTCAATAGAAATTAATTAATTTATCAATAATACTTCACTAACCTTTATTTACTTTTACCATACATAAGAAATCGACTCAAAGATTTAAGTGTCTACTTTTGATTCTGACCAAAGTTTGAGTAACTCGTTTTTAGATAACTCATTAATAGTTTTATTTTTTACTTTCAGTTTCATCTCCAAATTCTGAAATCTCTTTATGAACTTCTCGTTTGCAATTCTTAAAGATTCTTCCGCATCAATCTTATTTAATCTTGCAAAGTTAACGAGAGCAAAAAGAAAATCTCCAAATTCTTCTCTGGCTTTTACATTATCATTATTCTTTAGGCTGCCTCTCAATTCATTTAACTCTTCTATTAATTTATCAAATGCTTCATCTGAAGTTGTCCACTCAAAACCAACTTTTGCAACTTTTTCCTGAATCCGATAAGCCCGTAATAAAGCAGGCAAGTTTTTTGGAACTCCGTCAACAACCGACTGTCTTCCTTCGCTAAGCTTAATTTTTTCCCAATTCGCTTTAACTTCATGGTGATCATTGATTTCCAGTTCACCGAATACATGAGGATGACGTCTAATTAATTTATCCCTTTCAATTGAAATTACTTCAGAAAGAGTGAAAAAACCCATTTCTTCGGCAATCACGGAATGAAAAATCACATGGAGTAAAAGATCACCAAGTTCTTTTTTTAACTCATCATAGTTATTTTCATCAATTGCTTCAACAACTTCATAAGCTTCTTCAAGTGTTGCTGATTTTATAGAATCATTTGTTTGTATTCTATCCCAGGGGCATTTTACTCTCAATAGCCTAACTACTTCTTCGAGTTCACGATATTCATTCTCGGTCATTATAATTCCTTCTTATTTTTTAATAAAAACTTTTTAATTTAATTAGTGAATGTTTGAATCAATTATCAAGGAACCACTTAACCTGCAAATTTTGACCCGGTGGTCCATTGAAAAATCCCATCACAACGATAGTATACGCTTTATTAGTCAGAAGTGACAATCCACGTAAACTTATCAGCTCTTCGTTTGTGTTTGTTCTAGTAAACACAAAACTAATAATTGCAGGGTCGTATGGTTCATAACTTGTGATTTGTTGATATGTAAAATAACTATGTTTTATTGTTCCGGCCGGATTTCCAATCTTAATATCTAATGGTATAGAATTAGGTGATGCATTGATAAACCGAACAAAAGCTTTTCCTGCAATTTGATTATACTTTAAATCTTCAACTAAAAGTGGAGTGAGTTTGGATATAGAATCCGTTAAAACTAAAGTATAGAAATTATTCGTCTCAAAGTTAAAGTTAAAACTTAGTAGTATGGGCGATGAAGTACCACCACGAGTTACTTTTACTTCTCTAATTCCGCTTCGTGTGAACAAATAACCGGAAGAATTTCCAAACCAGACATTTTGTGCTATCTTAGTTTGATCAAGAGTTACATCAAGGCCAGTGGAATTTGGTGATGCATTTATAACCCTTAAACTAGCAATATTACTACGAGTGTAGCTAAATAAATATTGACCCGCTGGATTGGTTTCATCTAAAAAATTTAATGAATATTCTTCTCCAAAATTTCCTGAATTATTCCCGAGTAAATACACGGTATAAACTTTACCTTCTTCTAAAGTAGCATCGATTGCTATTATAAGCGAGCTCGCTGAACCTGATCGTGTTACAATAATTTCATTAAATCCAGAAGGAACATCATAATAACTTGTTACATTCTTATAAGTGATATTAGTTAGTCTTGTTATTGAAGTGTAATTATTTATTACAATATCAACCGTTTCCAGATCAAAAGCACCGTGTACAAACCTTATACTTGATCTTCCTGAAAGTGCTTGTTTTGTTGGATTTTCAAAGAAAATATATTCTAACTGATTCTTTTTATTTGTGACAAGGAATGTATAAGCTTTTGCATGATTTAGTGAAAGGTCCGTTGTAATAAGTGGTGTACTACTTCCAAACTCAAACACCTTTATCCTTCGATTGACTCCAGAATTTACCTGGAGAATAGAAGTAGCAAGTTTATAAGTTACATTTGAAGCGACAATATTTTCATCAACATTAAGCTCTAATAAAGGATTATCAGTAGAACCATTTACAAATCTTAGATTTGTACGGATAGGATTAAATTTAAATAATTCCTGTGCACCTGGATTAGTTTCATTTAAAAAGAAAATATTAACTTGTTGTTCTCCAGAAGCCGCTGGGTTTCCTAAAACATATAATGAATATACCTTCCCTTCCTCAAGATAAGAATCGGATGTTAAAACAATATTTCCTCCTACTGAAGCAATTGTTATTGTTATCTTATTATTACCCGATATTAAATCCAAATAATTCGAAGCTGATCTGAATGGAATATTTGGTATACTAAAAGTACCAGAAGAATTTGTTACACTTAAAGACAAATTTCCTAAACCGGGTAAAGCATGGATAACTCTAATACTTGAACGACCAGATGGTGCTAGTTTAGTCGGATTCTCAATTAAGAATCCATCCGGAAAATTCAATTGGCCGCACACAATAAATGTATACTCTTTATCGTAATTGATATTTACTACTCTACTGTAAATTTGAGTGATAGACTCTAATCTCGTAACTCTTAAAGATAAGTTTGAACCTGAATTAACTTTAGTAAGAGCTGTTGCCAGTTTATAAGAGATGTTTGAAGCTACCCTATCATTTTCTACATAAAAATCAACTCTGGGATTATCTGAAATGCCATTTATAAATCTTACATTTGTTTTAATAGGATTGAATTGATTTAACTTATGATAAGTATCATCAATTTCCTTTAGAAATCCCAAAGAATACATAGTTGAACTTGTGCCTGATGAAATTCCCGTCAAAAAACAGGTGTAAGTAACACCAACATCCAAAATTGCCTCACAAGTAGTAAGAACATTAGAAGTTCCTGATTGCAATAAAACAAATTGATTTTTTCCACTCGGTAAATCTAAAAAACCTGTTACACTTTTATATAAAATCTGATTTATAGTAGTGGTACCCGAACTATTAATTATCTTTAAGTCTACATTGTTTTGGTCAAAAATTCCATTAGCAAATCTTAAACTCACTTTACCAAATGGAACATTTCTAACGGTATGCTCAAGCATTAACACATCTGGATTTTGAGCTCTTCCAATAGCAAATAAAATGTATTTTTTATTGTGCTCCAGATTAATTGTGGATTCATAAATCGGGACGCTTGAGCCTGTTGGCATAACTTTTACATTTCGAAATCCTGTGTTCAAATTGCTATACTTAGAAGCGTAATTAAAACTAAGATTTGATACAACTTTATTATTTTCTAATATTAAATCTAAACCTGTAAACTCAGGAGTTCCATTTATTAATCTAATAGCTGTTCGAACGGGCGGAAAATTAAATAATTGTTGACCTAATGAATCGTTATCTTTCACAAAACTTAGTAATAATGCATCACGTTCATTCCCCATATACGAGCCACTTATAAATGCACTGTAAACCCTTCCTCCTTCAAAACTCGCAGCTATGTTTAAAAGATTGGGTTTTCCGCTGGAACTTACTTTGATCACATTTTGTCCTGTTAGCACTTCAAAATAGTTAGTATACCCACCCAAATTTTGAATTTCTAAAGTAGTTGGTCCTGTTAATGTGACAAAATTTATAAGCACGTTTTCCAAATCATGCGATGCGTTTATGAATCTAACAAGAGCCCTGTTACCAGGTACACTTTTTCTCTCATTTGGTATTATGAAAACATTGGATTTATTATTTGAATTACTGAGATAAACTGTATGATATTTTTGTTCTTCAAAGTAAAAGCTCGAATCAATAAAAGCACTAATACTTCCTGCGTTAACCCTAACTTTTCGTACACCCGCACGATAGGAAAAGAATTGTGTTGCCTGATTAAATGGAAGAGAAGCACGAATTTGTTTTTCGTCAACAAAAATTTGAATTGATGTAGAGAATGTTACACCGTTGATAAATCTCAAATAAGTGTTACCTAATTCAAAAGTGAATAATTTTTGTGCTCCTTCTTTGAGTTCGTCGATAAAATATGCATTAAGTGCCGTTGAATCAGTTCCTGATATTTGACCAATTAAATAACAAGTATATATTTTACCTGCATCCAGATTCGCTTGAGTTGTGAAAGTTAAATTTTGTGTGCCGCTCCAAAAAACATTTATTTTAGAGGTTCCTGGAATGAGTGAGATAAAACTCGAAAACGATTTTGACTGAAATTCAGTAATTAAATAATTATCATTTGAATTAAAGATATTTAAATCGATAGTTCCTAAATCATCAGATATGTTTGCGAAACGAACTTTCGCCTTTCCTGAAATTAATTCTTGTTTAATTTCAGTAAGTTTACCGACTAATCTATTCTTATCATTTTCAAAATAATAAGTATAAATCTGTCCCGAATCTATTTTTATAGTGTCTTTTAATAAAATTTCAGAAGTACCCGTTAACTTAATTGATATTTCGTGTGAACCTGGCCTTATATTTAATAAAGCAGTTGCAAGCGAAAAAGTTGAATAAGATTGAACTTTTTGATTACCAATGAAAATATCAACGGGTGAAATTTCCAGGGCAATATTAAGGAATCTAATTCTAGCACCCGAACCAAGGGAAATTTTACCAGGTGTTGTAGGCCATTCATGTATAGGTCCACAACTTAAAATTAACAATAAAATACAGCTAAGTATTTTTAACAAAATTCTATTCATTTATCAGAACCAATTAAATAACATTTGTGAACCAGGTTCAGAATCAATTAACAAATCAAATGTAACGGGTTCACTTTGTGTTCCAGATATATAATTGAGCAAATAAGCAGTATAAACTTTGCCTCCATCAACAAACATCCTACCATATTTTAATGTGTCTGAGGTACCGGCTCTATAAATTACTACATCTAATGGTCCTGCTGGAAATTCAAGATAATTAGAAACTCCTCTAAAGCTTAGTGTAATATAACTCGGTGGCAAATTCCGAGTTGTTGTAAATTTGATGTACACTGTAGGCGCAACTGCTGAAACATGCACAACCCTTAAGGCACTTCTATCACCAGGTGGAATTTTTTTTGGAGTTTCAAAAAGAAGCCCGGATAAATTAGCAAAATTATTAATTGCTACGAACATATAAGATTTATCAAGCTCAAAATTAAATGACCCTGAAAATACAGGTACAATTCCTCCTGATTCAAAAATTTTAATATTCCTCGAGCCTGCTTTTATTCTCAAAATTGAAGATGCTAATTTGAATGGTTGATCGGTGAGCACTTTAACTTGATCAACATGAAAATCTAAATTCGGAGAATCACTAGATGCATTCAAGAAACGTATAATAGCTTCACCAGATTCGAAATTAAATAAAACCTGCGCTCTTGAATCTGATTCATTGAGAAAATTAATATTAATTTTCTCGTCATTAGTTTCGTTATGTAATCCAGTAATAAATCCAGAGTAAACTTTAGATGATTCTAAAAACGACACAACTGTGAGTATAATGTTATTTGTACCTGTGATGGTAACAATAATATCATTTCGACCTGCATCAACCTCAATAAAATTAGAAATACCACCGAAACCTAAACCTTGAACAACTTTTACTCCTTTTTCATTTTGAATTTTAATATCAATAGTTCCAGCAATGTCTTTTGTTCCATGGAAAAACCTGACTAAGGACTTACCCGAACTAACTTGTTTAGGTGTGTGTTCTATTACTGTAAATTTAAAGTCGTCAAATTTATTATATGCTAAAACTGTATAAATTTTACTTTGATCAACATTTAATGAAAAATCAGCTAAATTTTGAGTTGGATTTGCTGCTGGTTTTATTTGAATACTACGTGTTCCAGTTCCAACATTGAAAATTGCTCCCGCAAATTTATATGTAGCATTACTTACAATCTTTTTTGTAGCAACAACAAAATCAAGTTTGTTGGATTTCGCACATAAATTTATAAAGCGAATTCCAGTTTGACCCTGTTGAAATCCAAATGGTGACTCAATAGGTCCACTGGGAAATCTTCCTCTAAATTCCTCACAAGAAAAAAAGCTTAAAAGCGATATTATAAAAATTAAAAATTTTGATTTATATAACTTGGGCATTGTAAACTATTAAATTTTTACTAAAACATAACACATTTACACGAATTATTCCACTGATTTTTAATGAGTTAGAGTTATAATTTAAACTTAAATTTTAGAAGTGACATTTTAATCTTTTTGATAACAATAAAGTATAATTTTAGTAAAATAGAATGTTCAAATTTTTCGCTACAATATACTTTTTGTTTTGAAACATAATTTGATATATTTGCATAAGCATTGCGGGGCCATAGCTCAGTTGGGAGAGCGTCTGAATGGCATTCAGAAGGTCGGGGGTTCGACTCCCCCTGGCTCCACATTATTTCCTCCCAATTCTATGAATCAAGTATTTTACGTCTACATATTGAAAAGTAATAAGAATAATCGCTTCTATATCGGTCATACAAATAACCTTCATAAACGTCTTCTTTATCATAACTCCGGTTATAATAAATCTACAAAATCAGGCATTCCATGGGAGTTGGTTTATTTTGAATCTTACCTATCTAAAGCTGATGCTATGAAAAGAGAAACAGAAATTAAAAACAAAAAATCAAAAAAATATATCTTAAATCTTATAAGCCATACTCATCTTTGAAGAACGTTCCGAATGAAATTCGGAAAGGTCGGGGGTTCGACTCCCCCTGGCTCCACATTATTTCCTCCCAATTCTATGAATCAAGTATTTTACGTCTACATATTGAAAAGTAATAAGAATAATCGCTTCTATATCGGTCATACAAATAACCTTCATAAACGTCTTCTTTATCATAATTTCTGAAAAATATATTGACTAAAACATTGTTACTATACGTATTGGTAAAGATAACATTTAAGGTGTGTTTAGACTGGCAACAATAAAATGAAAAATAATTTAATGTTTAATCACCACTTAAAACTTTTTCATATCGCCAGAAAACTCGATCTACTCGTGCACCACAATAATGAGAGTAAAAAGAAATTGGTCCTACCCATGGAATTATTGCAAACTGATGACCTTGTGCTTGTTGGTCTTTCAAACATCTTTTTAACAAAACTCCACCAATCTTCTTTCCACGCATTTTCGGACTGGTGCCCATTGGACCAAACCAACCAATATTCAAGTTATTTGTATCATATGCTGAAAATCCAACTACTTCGTTTTCATAAATTGCTATGTGAACAGACTTAGGTTCATTTTTCAAAGCATTTTGAACTTCTGGAATCCACAATTCAAACTCTTTTTCAATAAATTGCAAAAGTTTTGTTTCATCACTTGATTCAGCTCTTTTAATTATGATTCCATCCTTCAATAATTTTTCTTCGTCATTAGATGAATCAAAATTTTTTCCGACCAATTCACATAACATATTTGCAGTGTCGTTAAACTTCTTAAACCCAAGTCGTTCAACAAAACAAATTGCCTCAGTATATCTTGGATCTATACCAGGCATAAAGTAATTGGGATGCGATTCATAAATTCTAATTTTTTCACACCCCGCTTTTACAAATTCATCATAAATAATTTGAAAAAGCTTTGTCGCAATCCCCTCTCTACGTCTATTATGCTTAACAGCCATTAGTTTTATGTAGCCAGTTTTACCAAATTTTTGATTCCGGATTACTCCCATCATAAAACCAATAATCTCTCCATTTTCAATTGCCAGTAAAGCTAAATCCGGATTATAATCGTGATCATCAAATGTCTTTTCCTTAAATAAAAAGTCAGGCATTATATCAAACTGCATGTTCATGCGACAGAATTTTGCTGCGTCTTTTAAATCTGATAATGTGAGTTGTCTAAAATTCATAAATTTTTAAACTTATTACTTGTTGATATTTATTGAAAAGGCTGAAGTGAAGAAACTCAAAGTGAAGAGATGAAGTTTGTAACTATCATTTGGTATAAAATTGTAGGAATAGTTAATAGTAAAGTCAAATGTTCTTAAAACCTTCAACAATGAAAGTCCTGCATCAATTGATAAGCCATTTTTTCCATAAAAGTTAGTAAAACCGCCTGTTCCAAAGGTTATAATTCGATTGATTGGCTTAATTTCTAGAATCCCCTTTACTCCCATCCTGAATGAATTTTTCAACTTGCCATTGAATATGTGAAGATAACCAACATGAAAATAAAACCATGGATATGTACGATAGGCAGAAGAAAAACCAAAACCCAGTAATGGTAACTCCTTATGAATGGCCAAGTTAAAATTTTCGTTCTCAATTGCGAATGCTGGATATGGCAATAACCACAAACCTAAACCAATTAAAAAATTCATAAAGTAACTCGTTCTTTGAAACTGAGCATGTTGAATTGAGTCGGTAGCTGGTAATTCTATTGAAAACGAATACTCTTCACTAGTAAAAACCTTTCCCTCTTCAGTTTGAGATAAAATTACAAAATGAATCTCCGCATTTTTTATATCAAAACTTGATAAATTAATTTGACTCTGATGAACATCTGTAAGCGAATCACTTACGATAAAAGTACCAAGTCCTAAAATTTCTACTTTAGATTTACATGGAATGTTCGTCATCCAACTTAGAACGAGAATTTTTCCATTTTCATTTTTTACATAATTATCTATTAGATATACCTCCACTGTTTCTGTTGTATCTCCTTCGAACCAATCTTCTTCTTGAGCAACAGAAAATTTTACGTTTAATAAAACTAAGCTCAGGAGAAAAAACAGGAAAATGTTTTTATTCACTTTATTCCCTTTCTTTATTTTGATTGGATGTTTCACCATTTTGAAATTTTTCATAGGCATTGAGTATATCTTTAACGAGTTTATGTCTGACTACATCTGCCTTTGTAAAGTAAACGAATGCAACCCCTTCTATGTTTTTTAGTATTGATTGAACCTGTACAAGACCACTATCTTTTTTTGAAGGTAAGTCTATTTGTGTGATGTCTCCAGTTATGATAGCTTTTGAATTTGCACCTAATCTTGTCAAAAACATTTTCATTTGAAGTGCTGTAGCATTTTGAGCTTCGTCAAGAATAACAAATGCATTATTAATTGTTCTGCCGCGCATGTAAGCAAGCGGAACGATCTCAATTTGATTTTTTTCCAGGTAATATTTTAACTTTTCATAAGGCATCATATCTTCTAATGCATCGTACAACGGTCTTAAATATGGATCGATCTTTTCTCTAAAATCACCTGGAAGGAATCCAAGACTTTCACCTGCCTCAACTGCGGGTCGACATAAAACAATTTTATTTACAAGGTGATTCTTAAAACTTGCAACCGCTAATGCAACAGATAAATATGTTTTGCCTGTACCTGCAGGTCCTATTGCAAATACTATATCGTTTTTTCTTGCAACTTTTACAAACTCAAGTTGACCTGGAGTTTTTGCTTTAATCACATCGTTTTTAGTAAAAAGAATCGCTGAATCTATTTCATAATCGCTAACAACCTCTTTCCCATTTTTGGCTAGCTGAATAACTAATTCGATATCTTGATGCGTAAGTTGTCTATTTTTATTTACTAAAAAAGCTAGTTCATAAAATACTTTTTCTAACATGTCTATTTCTTCAGGTGTACCTTTTAATAAAACATTATCACCTCTTATCGAGATAGTTGTGTTAAAATAAGATTCAATTATACTAATGTTTTGGTCATTCACACCAAGCAGAATCATCATATCAGTATTTGGAAGTTTTATTTTTTTCTCAATTGCCGTCAAATTTTAATTTCCTCCATTATTTGTTGATGATACTCTTATTTTGTTTTAATACTTCTATTACTTAGTTTTTCTTCAATTACACTTGAAAGCTTCAAATGAACCCGATCATAGAAATCCGGAAGAGCACTAATTTTTTGATTCTTCAATTGCTTAAATAATTCCAATAACTTATCGTCAAGTAAATCCATTGCTATCTTTTCTTCCACAAGGCTCACCAACTCATTATACTTATGAATTTCATCATAGTTTGCATCAACGAGTTCAAGGATTTCTTTTTCGCAGTTAGTTAATACTTCAGGATTAATCGCTTGATAAGTCCTAATAACTGACTGAAGATATCTTTTTTCGTCTAGTAAACTCTTCTTTCTTAAGGAATATAGTTCATACTCTTCCTTCCAATCTTTGTAAAGCATTTTTTTAGATTCCTGCCCCATCAATGGATAGTATAAAATTAAAAACCCCAGAAGTAGTAATAAACTTAATAATTTTAACATCTATTCAGATTTTTCACCTGATAATTGTTCCAAATTCCTTTTTATTAACTCAAGTCGTCTTAGACAATCCTGGTATCTTCTCCTTGCTAAATGGTCTTCCATTTTTATATTTAATTCATTTTCTTTTAACAGTTTTACCTCGAATTCAAGTTGATGAATTTCTTCTTTCAATGAAGTCAATTTTCTAATTTCACTATCAGTTGCATAAGTTCTGCAACCAACTATTACAACAAATAATAAAATCAGTAACAAACTTACACAAACACTATTTAACGATACAGAAAAATTAAAAATTTTAAGGAGCTTATTCAAATTCATATGTTTCGACCATAATACTTCTTTCAATTAAATACAAGACCACGGTCTGCAAAACTTGTGTAACGATTATCAGCAATTATTAAGTGATCCAAAACGGGAATTTCCATCAATTTTCCAGCTTCATAGATCCTTTTGGTAATTTCTATGTCATCTTTACTTGGTTCAAGATTACCACTAGGATGATTATGAACTAAGATTATACTTGCAGCGCGATTATCAATAGCGACCTTGAAAACCTCCCGTACAGTAACCAAACTTGAATCAAGAACTCCTGAAGTAATTTCAAACTTTCCTGTTACAACATTTCTTTTATTCAAAGTAATGACATAAAATTTCTCTACATTTAACTTAGAAAGCTCCACATTCATCAAATGAAAAACTTTTTCAGGTGTATCAATTTTAATTTCCTCATGTATGAGGCTAAATTGGGAAATCCGCTTCCCAATTTCAAATACTGCAAGCAAGGTCAAAGCTTTAGTTTTACCAAGTCCTGCTCCTTTAAATTCCCTGAGGACTTCTTTATAGTCCTTTTTCGCTAATTCCTTGAGATTTCTATACTTTTTAATTATTTCTTTTGCAAGCTCAAGAACTGATTTATTTTTCTTACCTGTTCGCAGTATAACCGCCAGCAATTCAGAGTCAGAAAGTGTAGATGGACCGTAAAGTTCAATTTTTTCTCTTGGACGATCTTCCGGTGGTAATTCTTTAACTCTAATTTTTTACCTCCTTAGTAAATTATAATTCGATCCAACTTTATTACTTTTCGATTATTATACTCAAGGATGAAAATAGCTGAGTTCACACCATCCTCGTTCAAAATAATATCCGATAAAACTCCCTCATATTTTGAATCACCCACCAAAATGTTGTAAAAATTATGTCTTTGAACATCTTCTTTTAATATAAAAGTAATTTTTCGCATCGTTTCATAACCATAATAAAAATTTCTATTGATATTAGCACTTTTAAGAAGTGCCATTCTTTCCCTGATAATCTTTTGACGAAAGTCTTCATCATTAAAGTAAGCATCAGAAGTGAAAATCACTCCATTTGTTGATGGATATCCTTTTAATAAATTCTCCGGGGAATTCCAGATATCGTTACCTAATAATTTAGTAACAATATTTTGCCTCTGGATTTCATTGGAAAGAGCGGGAATAATTTCAGGTTTACTGATGAAAAGAATTATTGCATCAATTGAATAAACAGGAATATGTAGGCTATCAAGGAAATTTACAGTTCTTTTAAAAATTGGAATTTTGTTTGCCACACAAATTTTATAACCGTACTTACCGAATAATTCAAAAACACTAACTTCAGCTTGTTCTCTCTTGAGTGAATCCAGTTTAGATTCATCTAACCCCATGGAGATAAGCTTTTGTGAAATTGTCATATCAAGTGACGGATTGAATCGAATAACATAATCTTTGTCAAGTGCAATTTTTCTAATATCGCGAATAATGGATTTTACAGCATTAGTATTTTCATTCCAGCTCAAATCAAAAATCAATTCAACATTTTTTTCATCAGATATTTTGTTTTTGAACGAATAATATGTTGGTTTGATAAACTTAGCATTTGATGACAAAACTCCTACTCTCGTCATCCCAAATTTTCGTAGAACATATTCAGCCAGGGCAGAACCACGAACTTCCAAGGACGGATTAAATTGATAAATAAATTTTGAACGATGAGCAATTTCAGTTAAAGTAGCTGTAGGACTAATTATTGGAAGTGATAACTTATGAGCATCTTCAGCTAATTCAGAAAATTGATCGGAATATAATGGCCCGATTACACATAATATTTCTAAATCTTTTGAAAATTTTTTCAAAGTCATTTTAAGTTTTTCCGTTGAGTCTTTGAAAATCACAAGTTCTAGATTTCTTTTATTTTCTCTATTAAACTCGTCAATAGAATATTTTAATCCTTCAAGTACGTTAGTTTCTACTGCCAGATCTTCTTTATTGGTATGTATAATGACACCGATTCTCGAAATAGTGAAAAATTCATTGTTCCGATTCAGGTTAATTAGCTCGTTGTAGTAAATTGGAATTTGTTTTGAATTTAATTTGTCAATAGAATAATTAAACAGAGATTTTATCAATGCAAATTTCAACGTTGGATTGTAAATATTTTTCGAAAGTTTTAAAATTTCGAACTCGTCAAATAAATCAAGTAATCCATCAAACGCTTTCTCATAATCTTTCCATTTAGATTTTGCAATATCCAGACTATCTAATGAATAAAAACTCGCTAATATTTTTTCCTTTGATTTTTTATGTAAGCCAATGGCAAGCTTTGTTTCGAGAATTTTTTCCTTGTATGAGGTATTGGGAAATTCTTTCTCAATCAAGTTAATAATCGAGTCCGAAGCATAATAATTTCCTATAAAAAAGTGACTCAAAGCGAGTAACACCATAACATTCTCTCTCAATTCAGGTCGATTTACTAACTCGGAATCCAACTCTAGAATGGTTTGTGCATATCGTTTATTGTTAAAATAATTTAAACCCTTTTTGTACCTTTGAAGATTTGAATCACTGGCAAAAATTTTTAGGTGAATTAAAATTAATATTAATAATAAAAAGAGGAATATTTTATTCCCATTCAATAGTAGCAGGCGGCTTTGATGTAACATCATAAACAACTCTATTGACGCCTTTAATTTCGTTAATGATTCGATTAGAAACAACCTTCAGAAAATCAAAATCCAGTTTAGCCCAATCTGCTGTCATACCATCAATACTGCTAACTGCACGCAGAACAATAGTATAACCATAACTTCTTTCATCTCCCATCACACCTACACTGCGAATAGGTAATAAAACTGCAAATGCCTGCCAAACAGAATCATAAAGATTATGTTTTTCTAACTCTTCAATGAATATATAATCAGCCTCTCTTAATAAATTAAGTCTATCCTCTGTAACTTCACCAATAATTCTAACTGCAAGTCCAGGTCCTGGAAATGGATGTCGCTTTACAAAATCTTCAGGAATGTTTAACTCTTTTCCTATTTTTCTCACTTCATCCTTAAATAAATCTCTAAGTGGCTCAATTATAGTAAAATTATGATCTTCTGGAATACCACCAACGTTATGATGTGTTTTTATAACACTTGTGTTTTTAGAAAAAGAGCCTGACTCAACAATGTCAGGATATAATGTACCTTGAACAAGAAATTCAACATTTCCGAACTTTCTAACTTCATCTTCAAAAATTCTTATAAAAAGTTCACCTATAATTTTTCTTTTAAGTTCTGGATTTTCTATCCCCTTCAACTTAGCTAAAAATTTATCACGAGCATCAACGAAATATACATTTAGATTTAAGTTCTCAGAAAAAAGCTTTAAAACTTTCTTACTCTCATTTTTTCTCATCAAACCAGTATCAACATGAATGCAAATTAAATTATCTTTAACAGCTTCTTTAACAAGAACGGCTGCAACCGTAGAATCAACACCACCACTCAAAGCACAGGCAACTTTTCGATTACCAACTTTTTCTTTTATCTCTTCAACTTTAGATTCAATAAATTTTTTAGGTACCCAATTTGGTTCACATTTACAAACCTCAAAAAGAAAGTTATGAATAATCTCATTTCCAAATTCAGTGTTTGTGACTTCTGGATGGAATTGAACTCCAATTAGCTTTCCATCATAACTAATTGCAGCTGAGTGTTCAGTGTTATCTGTTCTGGCTAAAATCTTAAAATTAGAGGGGAGTTCAACTATTTTATCTGAATGACTCATCCATACATTAAATTCTACTGGAAGATTCTTAAAAATATTTTCGCGTCTTATCAAACGAAGTCTTGCAAAGCCATATTCACGTTTTTCAGCTCGCTCAACTTTTCCACCCAATAAATGTGATATCAGTTGAAAACCATAACAAATTCCGAGTACCGGTATGTTTAATTTTAAAATTTCAGCATTAACTTTGGGTGCATCTTCGTCATAAACTGATTTAGGTCCACCAGAGAAAATAATCCCTTTTGGTTTTTCTAATTTAATTTCTTCTAGAGAAACTTCGCTTGGTTTAATGATTGCAAAAACACTCTTTTCTCTAATTTTTCTTGATATCAATTGAGTGTACTGAGAACCAAAATCTATGATTATTATTTTATCAAAATTATTCATAATTAAAATTTAACTTTTGGACTATAATAAAAATGCTCGGATAAAATGAATTTACCCGAGCATAAAATCAAAAATTTAAATTTAGCCTATTAAGCACCAATCAATTCTTTATATGAATTAGCATCAAGAAGTTCATCAAGTTCTGCAGGATTGGCAATTTCAATTTTTATCATCCACCCTTCACCGTATGGATCTTTATTTACTACTTCAGCGGCCGATTCCAGATTTGTATTAAATTCAATAATTTTACCTGAAATAGGTGCATAAAGATCGGCAACAGTTTTAACTGCTTCAACTGTACCAAAAACTTCTCCTTTCTTTATTTCAGTCAAAGTCTTCTTTAAATCAACAAACACTATATCACCCAATTCACTCTGAGCAAAATCGGTTATACCTACAGTTCCGATATTTCCTTCCACTTTCACCCATTCGTGGTCACGGGTGAATTTTAAATCAGCAGGAATCGTCATTTATTTTACCTCCAATTGTTCAAGATTAAAGTTTTCTAAAAAGTGTGTGTCGTATTTACCTTGTTGATAATGTTGATTTCTCATTACTTGCAAATGGAAGGGAATCGTAGTCTTAGGACCTTCAATTATAAATTCTTCTAACGCTCTTTCCATTTTTTTAATTGCATCCAATCTATTAAATCCTTTAACAATCAATTTTGCAATTAAAGAATCATAATAAGGTGGAATAACATAACCTGCATAAATATGCGTATCTGTTCTAACACCAATGCCACCAGGTTGATGAAATTCAATAATTTTTCCAGGTGATGGTCTAAACCCATTAAAAGGATCTTCAGCATTAATTCTACACTCGATAACGTGATATTTGGGTTTGACTTTAATTTTTTTTAGTCTTTCACCAGCAGCTATACGAATTTGTTCTTTCACCAGATCAATGCCATAGAGTTCTTCTGTTACAGGATGCTCCACTTGAATTCGTGTATTCATTTCCATGAAGTAAAAATTGCCCTTATTATCTACCAAAAATTCTATAGTACCTGCTCCTTCATAACGAACACTTTTTGCACCTCTAACAGCAGCTTCCCCCATTCTTTCACGTAATTCATCATCAACTATTGGTGATGGGGATTCTTCAATAAGTTTTTGATGACGTCTTTGAATTGAACAATCTCTTTCACCAATATGAATTACATTTCCGTATTTATCACCTAAAACCTGAATCTCCACATGATGGGGTTCCTCAATATATTTTTCAAGATAAACTTCTGGATTACCAAATGCTGCCTCAGCTTCATTCCTCGCAATAGAGAAAAATCTTTCTAATTCACTTCTATCGTGAGCTACTCTCATTCCTTTCCCACCACCACCTGCAGTCGCTTTAATCATAACCGGATATCCTATTGACTCAGCAACTTCAATTGCATTTGTTAATTCACTTATTATTCCATCACTACCAGGTACAACGGGAACACCAGCCTTTTTCATAGTTTCTTTTGCGATTGCTTTGTCTCCCATTGCTTTAATCATCTCAGGAGATGGACCAATAAATTTAATACCAGAACTTTCACATATTTCTGAGAAGTCAGCATTTTCCGAAAGAAAACCATATCCTGGATGAATTGCTTCAGCTCCTGTTACTTCTGCTGCCGCAATTATTCTTGGAATGTTCAAATAACTTTCTTTACTTGGTGGAGGACCAATACAAATTGCCTCATCGGCAAAACGCACATGTAATGAATCTTTATCCGCTTCAGAGTAAACTGCTACGGATTTTATTCCGAGTTCTTTACATGCTCTGATTACTCTTAATGCTATTTCGCCTCGATTAGCAATTAAGATTTTCTTAAACACTGAAATATACCAAATTTGTTTTTACATTGGTTCAATTAAAAAGAGAGTTTGACCATATTCAACAGGTTGGGCATTTTCAACCAAAATCTTAGCTATTCGTCCATTTACATCGCTTTCAATTTCATTCATTAATTTCATCGCCTCAACTATACACAATACAGTTCCAATTGAAACTGTATCACCAACTTTTACATAAGGTTCAGCATCAGGTGAAGGAGCTCTATAAAAAGTCCCAACGATTGGGGACTTTATTTCATGATATTTTTTTTCTGCCTTTGGTTCTTCAACGACTTTCGGCTTTTCTTCGACTTGCGGTGGGACTTTGTCTGGTGTTATCGATTGTGTGGTCACTTGCTGGACTTGAGGATAGGAATAAGGCATTGGATGCTGAAAAACTTGGAATGCTTGAGTTTCATTTTTTTCGCCAATATTTTTTCTGAGCTTTATTTTTGTTCCTTCCTCCTCAATCTCTACTTCATTAATATTACTCTCGTCGAGAATCTTGATCAACTTTTTTAGGTAATTTAAGTCCATATTTTACCTCTCTTTTACTCTTTCAACATATTCTCCTGTTCGAGTATCGATTTTAATAATATCACCTTCATCTATAAATAAGGGCACGGTTACGACTGCACCTGTTTCAACTGTCGCTGGTTTTGAACCACCTGTTGCGGTGTCCCCTTTAATTCCTGGTTCAGTCTGAACGACTCTCAATTCCACAAAGATTGGTAATTCAGCTGAAATAACTTTAGAACCATCCATCATTAAATCAATTACCACACCTTCTTTTAAAAACTTGTTTCCTTCGCCAATAGTCTCTTCAGGAATATTTATTTGTTCAAAATTCTCCACATTCATCAATACAAGTATATCACCATCACGATATAAAAGTTGATGTGGATGTCGTTCAAGACGAACAATTTCAACACTTTCCCCTGCTCTAAAACGATTTTCTATTACTCGCCCTGTTTTTATGTTTTTAAGTTTTGTTCTAACAAAAGCTCTCCAGTTGCCCGGATTAACATGCTGAAATTCAACAATTTGATATAATTCATTATTAAACTTAATAACTAGTCCTGGTCTAAAATCTTGTGTTGAACCCATACTCTCTTTTATTTTCGTTTTTAATTATGACGGTAGATCAATTTAAATCAATGTGAGTAGAAAAACAAGAATTTCATTCCCATTAAATTTTGTTATTTCCATCACGATTATTAAGATCTTCAATATTCAATTTGCGAGCATCAACTATAACCGAAGCTATAAAAAATATAAATAATATACTTGCAAAAAATAAGGCCGCTATATCAAGTATTGTTACTTCAAAACCTAAAAACTTATATTGTGAAGCGCCAAAGTAGAAGACGAGAATGTTTACCAGAATTATAAATAATCTAACTTCCGTAGGACCAAACCCATAATAAGAAATTAAAAAAACACCATTAATAAAAGTTTTAATATAGACTAAAATTGAAATCAATAAATAACCAACTAATGCTAAAAGTACAAAATCAAACCGCGCGTAAGGTGAGAGTCCAACTCCAATTCCAATAATTACCATACTTACCGAATCAAGTGTGTGGTCTATAAAAAAACCATACTTTGGTCTTTCAATATGACGAAACCGAGCTAAAGTTCCATCTAAAGAATCACCGAACCAATTTACAATTAAACCAAAGCTTGCTAACCATAAGTAGTAATTACTGTAAGAAGAAAGGTAATAACCAAGTCCCGTTAATAGTGAACCTATAATTCCTGTTACAGTTAAAAAATCTGGAGTAATAAAGTTTGGTAATTTAGATGCCAGAAATTTAAGTACTGGTTTTTCAATGAACGATAGTAAAGTATCAGTCTGTCTCTTATGATTAGTTACAACCGACATTATAAATCTCGTTTAATAACACAAAAATAATGATTAGTTAAAAGATTTTTAAGATTAATTTAAGATCAAAGAGGAAAAATTAAACAAATGGGAATAAATCAATTTGAAATATTTTTATAGCTAAAAATTAAGTGAGCTAAAGAAAATCAGTAAAATTGATGTAAAAAAAATGTTTAATTATTTTGAGCTATGATTATTGATAAATACATAATAAAAAAGTTAATTGGGCCGTTTCTTTTTGGTTCTTCAACTGTAATGTTTATTTTTTTACTCCAATTTCTAATGAAAACTGCAGATAATCTTATTGGCAAGGGACTCGAAGCTATTATCATAATTCAGTTAATTGTTTATAACCTGGCCTGGATGGTTGTTCTTGTAATTCCAATGGGAGCATTAGGAATGGTTCTTATGGCTTATGGTAGTTTAACTCAGGATAACGAATTTACAATACTTAAATCCAGTGGAGTAAGTTTAATACGCCTTATGATTCCCTCCCTCGTAGTTTCTCTATTACTTTGCATTTTCCTGATTTGGTTTAATAATGAGGTCCTACCTGATACAAATTACAAAGCAAAAACATTAATGTATGATATTAGTCGAACTAAACCTACACTTAAATTAGAAGCAAACATTTTTTCTACACAAATTCCTGGCTACAGTATAATGGCTAAGGAGGTTAGTAAAACCAGTAACGAAATATATGATGTTATCATTTATGATTACAACAACCCATTCTTAATAAATTTAATTACAGCAAAAAAGGCTAACATTTACTTCACACCAGATAATAAAAAGCTAATTTTTGACATGGTAGATGGAGAAATTCAGCAGCTTGTTGATCTTCAGACAATTTCATATAGGCGAATATTCTTTAAACAACACAAAATGGTAACTGATGCAACGCAATTTACATTTGAACAAAGCGGACCAGGACTTCCTCGAGGAGATAGAGAGCTCAGTGCAGGTGAAATGAAAAAGATTGTTGACAGTCTTAAGGTCATAAATTCCGAAATAGCAAATGAATTAAAAAGAAACATTTTATCTATCAATGACGAGCTTTTTATAAGTAAAATGCAAGAAAATATAAAACAAAAACATCCAATAACTAATCCAGTATATCTCGCTTTAAATAGAGCTCACGGAATATCATCCAATATTCAAAGCTTTGCCAGTCGATTAGAATATATAAAATCTGAAATAAACAAATATGAAGTTGAAATACATAAAAAATATGCGATACCTTTTGCATGTATAGTTTTTGTGATTGTTGGTGCACCATTGGGAGTGCTTACACGTAAGGGCAGCTTTGGAGTTGCAGCGAGTATAAGCTTGTTTTTCTTTCTACTATACTGGATCTGTTTGATTGGTGGAGAAAAACTTGCTGATAGAAGACTACTTGATCCTTTTCTTGGTATGTGGATGGCAAATTTTTTAATTGGTTCGTTGGGTATTATTCTAACTTATAGAATGAACAAAGAACAAATTATGATTGACTTCTCCGTTATTAAAAAATATCTGCCAAAATCTTTATTCCCTGAAACAACAGAGCAAACTTATTCATGAAAATAAAAATCTTAGATAAATATATTATCAAACAGTTTGTGCTTTCTATACTTTTCGGTTTAATTACTTTTGCATTGATTTTTGTGATCGTCGACTTAATGGAAAATTTGGACGATTTTCTTGACCAACAAGTCTCCAAAGAATTGATCGCAATTTATTACATATATTTTTTACCAGAGATAGTTCGTCTTACACTTCCTATTTCTATTTTGCTTGCTTGTATGTTTACTGTAGGCAAATTAAATAACTTCAATGAATTAACGGTCATGAAAGCTAGCGGAATAAGTTTGTATCGTTTCATGTTTCCATTTATTGTGGTAGGAATAATTTTATCGATGTTTTCGATTTTCTTTTCTGGATGGATTGTACCAGAATCGAATAGACATAAAGTTTATATTGAACAAAACCATATGAAAAAGAATTTAGTCAATCCTGGAACTAACTTGTTCTTTCAAGATGAAAATGGAAGATACATCAACATTGGATACTACGACCAATACTCCCAAATCATTTCAAGAGCAGGAATAGTTCATACTGAAATTAAAAATCCACCAAGAATTATAAAGCGAATCGATTGTGAAAAATTAATCTGGGATTCTTTAGCTCAAAATTGGATTGCAATTAATGTAATTGAAAACAATTTTACTTCTGATTCCATAAATATTATTACGAAATACGACACCTTAAAAATTACTTATCTCAATTTCAAACCTGATGATATTCTAATTAAACAAAAAAGAATTGAAGAAATGACATTACCGGAGATTCGTCAGGTTATAGATTCGCAAAAACGAAGCGGTTTGGACGTAACAAAATTAGAAATAGATTTTCACTCAATAATTGCTTTTTCATTTGCCAGTTTGATCGTCATATTTTTTGGTGTACCATTTTCGGCTGATAAAAGAAGTGGGACGGTAGCATTTCAATTCGGTATGAACTTGTTTTTCACTTTTATTTACCTTGCCTTCATGAAAATCAGTCAGTCATTTGGTAAGAATGGTTTAATGAATCCTATACTAACGGCGTGGTTTGCTAACTTTGTTTTTATAGCAGTGGCAATCATAAATATTCTTCGTGTAAGGAAATAATTCAGTCCTAGCCCCCTACTCTAAAGTTGGTTGATGCATTAACCCTAATAGAGATTTTATCCCTTGCTTGCATGAAAACCTTTTTTCGCTCAGCTGAAAACATCAGGACATTGAATATCGCTTTTTTAGCTTGTTTAAGTTTTTGAGCATCATCTTTGGTAAGTTTTATAATTTTTTTTTGGTCTCTACTGGAGATGACTTTACCTTCAGAATCAATATTTGCAGAAAGAAGAGTTAAAATTGTGTCGGAACTTTCACCGGTTCCTCTTTCACGCGTAAAGTAGAAAAGCTTTCTATTTTGTGCATCAACAAAATAACCGGTTATTTGAAATCCAAAAGGAAGACCATTTTTTATATCAAACGTAAGATTTAATTCCTCGAAACGATCAATTTTTTCCTTTGTATCTTCACTAATTTCAACCTCTGAAGTATCAACCCTTGAATAATTATCAATTTTAAAGATGGAATAAACAATTATTCTAGCATCAAATTTAACAGTATCAGGTAAGTTAACCTCAATCGACTTGTATTTTGGATTAAGAACAAAATAACCTTGATATTTGATTGAATCTGGCACAACTGGACTTAAAAATTCATTCATATGAAAATCATCGAGATGAAATTCAATTGATGGTTGGGAAAGGGAAATTACAGTATCAAGAACAGTTTGATTCTTAATCTTAAGAAATTTTGGAGTTAAGCCCGAACGGTAAAGTCCAATAACTTGAAAATTCTTTAACCTGACTTCAAGATTACTTGTTTGAGTATGTGGAGTTAAGACTAACTTTGCACCGTACACCGTTACTTTTGGTAAAATGTCTTTGACATCTTGATTAAAATCTAGATAAAAAGTTTTTGTTTTTATTTCACTCTCGTAAGGTTTAGTTATCCCCCTGATGTAATTAAAACCTAGATCGCTTAATTTAAGTTTTATCTTGATTGAGTCACCAGAATAACCCGAATCTATCTGCGCAATGGCTTTAACCATAAAACCTTTTTTATTTCCACCAGTTGGTGGTGGTATTGAAACAAATCTATAATTAGCAAGATTAATAAATTTTTTACCCGAACTACCTTGCTGGATAGTAATTTCAAACTTTAAAGTATCTGTAATCACTCCAGTTGTTTTTGTGAAAGAAGGTAATGTAACCTTTAAATTGATTTTCTTATTAAGATAATTATACACTTCATATTCAAAGGTGCCCTTATATAGTCTCATTTCTTCTAAATAAACAGAATCATCAGAAACAAATGCTTCAAAATATAGTGTATCAACTTTTTGAGGTTTTACCAAAAACTCTTCTTCATAGGAAAGATCTGAAAAAATTTTATCCAGAGCTTCAGACTTGATTTCAGTGGAATCAAATCTTATTAATAGATGTTGAGCAGTGCTGTCAATAAAAATTCCTTTTTCACCCTTAACTCTATCAATTACTATTTCTGTTCGATTAATAATTGGTAAACTTATTGACACGTCCCAAGTTGGAATAATTGGTGATTTCAATTCTTCAATACAACCCACAATAATTAAAGATGTTGATAGAATAATTAGATATACTAATTTTTTCATTTTAGAAATCATCGCTTGTAAGATTTAGTTTAATTTTACCAGCTATTCTTAAATTTATTTTTTGTTTGGCTGTGACTTCACCAATCTGCTTATTTGTCGTCGATAAAATAAATTTCTGAATTAAATAACCTCCCCTACTCAATTTTTCTAAATCTACTTGATTCAAATCTGTTTTTATTGATTGATATGAAGGTGAAATTACATTTCCTGATGAATTAGTTAGTGCACCATTTAAGAAAATAACTGAATCGCTACCAACGAAAGCATTTCTAGTTAAATAAAACAATGGATTATAAAACGAATCGGTAACAATTCCAACGAACTGAACTTCGAAAGGAATTTCATTCGTTGAATGAATAATTATACTTCCTTCATCAGCTCGTTTAATTTTATCCCGAACATCATTTGAAATATCAAGTTCAAAAGTGTCGGTCCAATCTGCGCTATCTACAGTAAATCTTGACCAAGCATCGATCTTAAATGAATATGAAACGGTGTCATTTGATTTAACTTCACCACTTTCAAAATTTGGATTAAGAATAAAGACAGTAGTAACATTTATAGAATCAGGTAACTGAGAAAGAAAATAATTTGCATTCGTGTTTAAATTATTAAATATTAAATCAATTTTACCATTTCTACTAATGAGTGTATCAAGCGATGTTAAATCGCCAAATCTCAGATTAATCGGTACTCTACCATCTTTAAAA
>CAKZPH010000279.1 GCA_937138605.1 uncultured Ignavibacteriales bacterium | reverse complement strand
GACGGCATCTTGTTGGCATATTCACTTGTCACACTTGGGCTAGTTGAGCGCTAGCGCTCAACTAGCACCACGGGTATGTCTAACTCTTTTTATAACTAAATAAAAGGCACATCACTTAGAAAGTGATGTGCCTTTTATAAAATATTAAATGTAGGTAATGGAGTATAATGTACCTGATCCTGTAGCTGGAAGACGTGCATCAATCGGACCAATTCTCAACCAATAGGTATTTGGCGGAATTGAAAACTCACCAGTGTCTAATGTATCGCCGGGGTAAACACTCCATTCTTTATATACTCTTGCAACGAATTCACTGTACATTATTTTTACCTTCAAGTTATACGGCCCATTATTTCTTGCAACTACCCTAGCGACACCACCTAAGATATCAATTCTTGCGGAGTCAGCTGTTACAGAACCAGTATTCGCGACTGTCACCGAATGTATTTCTTTTGGGATACCGCTTGATTGCACCTCATCGTTTAACTCTTCCAACTTTACTTCTTTTTCCTTTTCCATTGGAATTCCTCCTTTTTATCGTATTCAATATATAAAGAAAGTTGACTATTTAAAACAACAACCACCACCGAAAAATATTTTAATAACCTTATATATGTTTTTCAGACTATTCAGATTAAAATAGCTCAATATACATTTGATAATTCTTGCGTTTTAGCATATAATTGTAAAATATATTTATATTAATTTGATAATTTAATAATGATTAGGAGGATTATATGAACGGTGACGCTCTCGTTTACTTAGTCTTGGTGTTAATACTTTTATTTTTGAACAGTATGGCTATCTTGCTGTATAACAAAAACAAAGTGTCTTTATGGTTATCCGGTTTGATAATCTGCATTCTCGGGCCCATCCTTGCATTTATAGTAGGAGCAGCATTTGTAAAGTATAATCATAGTCAAGGCGGTAACGCCGATGGCGCACAACTCGCAGCGGCATTTATCGGGTTAGTTATTGTTGGAAACGGAATCATTTACTTGATTATTGGGATCATTTCAAAAATAAACCGTTTTCTCAAACAAAAAAATATTAACCAGTAAGTACTGCACAAAAAAGAACAAGCAATGTGCTGATATTTATCAACACACTGCTTGTTCTCAAACTCAATCTTAGCAAACGAAACAAAATGCCACTAATACCAACAAAGTAGCACCAACAGGAGGTGCTGCTTGTGCGCAGTCACATAATTTCTGATCGCAATAGCAATGTGGGCCACTAGTGTTATATGTGTGATAGCAGCAATCGTGTTTCTTACAACAGTTATCAAGTTCATTTATACCGGACTTTGATCCTTCACAAGCTGGCCATCCACCACAATCAGCACCACACCAGATATAACCTCCGGCAATACATCCCTTAATCGGTGCCTGAGCATCAACTTTTTGTTTTAACAGTTGCCCCGGAACATAATTTTCATCGAAGTTAAATTCCTCATAGAATTTATCATCATTTTCCAATGCAGCTACAACAAGTTCTCGGTCATATTCTTTTTCAAGAATGGAAACAGCCTCATTTGCTTGCTCTAAAAACCATTTGGTTAATGACATTAGGATCATCACTTTTGTTGCTGAAGATTGTTCCTACGAAAAAGTCATTTGTAGTGCTTTCATCTCCATTGATAAACCTTTCAATATATCGAATATTAACATGATCATTAACCTTGATGTCTAATGCCTTTGCCGAAATGACATCTTCTCCTTTGGCAACATCAAACTTTAATGCATGATTTACTTCTAACGTTTCCAGATTAAAATCGAAATCACCATATTTTCTCATTTCACTTAAAAGATTTTGAAAGTTTTTCTTATTCTCAAAACTGCTTAGTAAATCCACTACTTCTGATTCATTTAAAAAATATCCAACAGCTTCCATCAGTTATTCCTCCTATTTATTTTTTATTATGTCAGCTGACAATATATATAGAAACACCATACCCTAATTTAACAACCTTTCAAAAACAAATTTTATAAAAAAGACATTAAGAAACAATCGTTTTAAAGAACCTATATCCTATTATTCCTAGAACAAAATTAATCACTATCATATGTTTAACGGTAGAAAAGACTATAGGTTCCTGTAAATTCATATAAAATATATGAATTAGATTACCGATACTACCAAATGTTGCCAATTCCACAGAGAGGTAAAGAACAAATAACGTTATAGTTATGTTCATATCACTTGTTATGGCGAAAATAACTAAAGATAAGCTACTAAATAATAAAACTTGTGTAAATATAAGGATTAAAGCTGGAATAATGTCAAATTCTCCATATCGAAAATGTAAGAGAACACATATAATCGTTAAAGGAATCATATACATTGCTAGATAAACACCATAAATTTTTTCTACTTTACCTTTGTAAAAGGTATGTAAAAAAGTAGAATGATCGCTACTAAACAGATCGTAAAACAAATGAAGGGCAAGAAAACCGGATAGAGGAATAAAAACAAACTGAGTGATTAAAAAAATGGTATTTGCATTATTCCCCACACCTATCGCAATCAACCCCAATTCCATTAGATACATAATAGTGAATAACCGCAATGAAAAACTGATTGTTTTATACTTCACTTGTAACAGGCTTAACATTTTACATACCACCTTTTAATAAACTGACATAACCACTCAAAAAATCGGGCTGTAGTTTATTAAAATTCGGATTGAAAAAAGGTTCTTGTGTTACAAATTTAACTTTCACTTTATACTCATCGTATTTTTCATAGGTCAAAATAGTTCCAAATGTGTTTATGTCTGAAACTCTTGATTTTTCAATAACTCCTTCATATGTGACAGCTGCTGAGTTCTCTATCATTTCTTTTACACTTCCTTCAAAGACTTTTCTTCCTTTATCAATAATCAATAAATGATCACATATTGAATTGATATCTTCGGGAATATGAGAGGAAATAATGATACCCACATCTTTACTGATGTTTAATAATGAATTTCTTAACCTTATGCACTCCAAAATATCCAATCCTGTTGTTGGTTCGTCAATAACAAGGTAATTCGGTTTATTTAATAGAGCTTGTGCAATCCCCACTCTTTGTAATGTCCCACCAGATAAACTTTTCATTTTATGATTTTTGTAATCGGAAAGATTTAATTGATTTAATAGATCATTTAGGTATTCCTCATCGAAGGCATCTTTTAATGCCGCTAGTAGCTTTAATATATCGAATACAGTTAGATTAGGATAAATGTTAAAATTTTGAGGTAAAAATCCAATCTTTACTTGATCTTTCCTTTTACCGTTGTAGGTAATAGTAGAATCGTCATCTGCCTTTATTACTCCAGCAATAATTTTCATCAAGGTAGTTTTCCCGGCTCCATTTGGTCCGATAATACCTGTAATTCCTTTCAGCTCAGCACTAATGTTATCAAGAATCTTTTTTCTTTTTATGGTTTTTGACAAATTATTAATTTTGATCATAGGATTCCACCCCTAAATAATATTTTCGAATAGTATTGAAATTAAATGAAATGGACCATTAGTTGTAACTAATGATCCATTTCTTTTAGAGTATTAATCGCTTTGTAATGTTACTACTCCATAAGCTTTAGAGATGTTACTTGATGCTTCTGCGTAATATGTTGACTCATCAGGAAGTGATATCTTTGTACGACTAAAGCTTCCTCCTGCCGGCACAATTTTATTCCATTGAACAGGATCCGGTAACAACGTAAGAGATTTTTTTATCGTAGCGGCAATATCTCCATAAATAACGTTGTTGTTGGTGGCAGACACGTACGCAGAACCATCCCAAACGTTAATATTTTCTCCTATTGCATAATCTGTACCGTTTAATTTAGCAGTTGATGTAGTACCTAAAGCAAACGCCGACGTTCCAGCCAATAAGCTCATTAACAACAAACCTCGAACTGTCATCTTCTTATAGTTCAACTTATTTGCAATTATACTCATGCTCTTTTTCCCTCCTTGAATTATTTTTTGATTTGAAACTAATGCATTAGTTTCTTTAAAACCCTTTTATCAGCTGACATTATATATAGAAAGATGGAGCTCTTTTTTCACAACCCTTTCTTAAAATCTTAACAAAATTGGTATTTTTATTTTTACATAAAAGAAAAGAGCTTGGAATAATCCCAAACTCTTTATTCACAGGTCATTTTCTTTTAGTAGTCCAAGTTGCAATAAGGTTTTCTCTATTTGTTTCCAATCGTTTTTGTCCTCATCTAATAATATGTCTTTCCACCTAACAAATAACTCGTTCGGAAGCTTTTTTTCGTCAATCTTCAATAATTGTGCCAAAATCACTTTGCCCTTTTCATCAAGATATGACTCCGCTAAATACATTTGATAGTCTTTGAGTGCTTGGATGGAATCTTTATGCTTATCACTCAGGTAACTCCCTAAAAGACTATTGTAGATAAACCAATTTGCAAACTTTTTTGGATTATTAAACGTATTATTTGTACTAAATGTTCGATCTATTTGATAAGGTACCAAATGATTAATAGGCATTTTTTTAGTAAATTCTACAGGATTGATTTGTAATATTATATGATCAGAATCACTAAATGAATTAATATAGATATACGTATCATTTATATCCATATTAGGCAGAAGAATTATATTATTTGGCAATTTATAATTTGTTTTAAAAATACCATTATATTTCTCAAGAACCTTTTGATATTCATTTAAATAACTTTCTAATTCCTCTTTGTATAGAAACCATGAAACCGGATAATACATAGTTCTTTTACCACGTTTCACATGCACTAAATCACCAGATATAAGAGTAATGCCTGTAGTATTCCCCGCATATTTACCATCACTGGTTTTCGGTAAATTAACGAATGTTGGTTTACCAATTCCCTTATATGACAATGTATATTTAATCTTATTTTTATTTTTTAACGATGATGTTATAAATTCATCATTAAAAAGGAAACGAACTGCATACGGTTGATTACTTGGTAGCCAACAGAAGTCCGATGGTAAATAAATATATTTTCCCATAGCAGGATTTGATAAAGAACCCTTACCAGAATAGGTAAAGGTAAGTGTAACTGAATCCATATTAAGTTTTTCAGATAATTTAACGATAATGTGATCCCCTTTTTGAACAAAAGGAACTTCTCGGCCACTAGACAACATAATCTTATTAATACGGAATCCTCTATAAAGAGTGAATGCTAATTCTGTTTTTTTAAACTTCGTTACCCGCACATCAACACTTACATTAAAGTGGTCAAAATTTTCAACTTTCACATCCATACCTTCGATATCATATTCAAACAAATTAGCTTTTGGTATATTCTCTTTCTTACTATAGGATATATATTCTTGGACCAATGTTTTTACGTCATATATCTTTGGCTTTACAAAATCATAGGGTATAGAACCAAATAAAATCAGACCCAATATAATTATTACTAACTGTAGTTGAGCAAATCTACTAACATAAATTTACAACTAAACAAAAAAGGAGACATGAACCCGATTCCTTGGTT
>CAKZPH010000278.1 GCA_937138605.1 uncultured Ignavibacteriales bacterium | reverse complement strand
ATATCAGGGCGCCAGCTAGGACACCAAACCATCACAACGTTTGGAGCTTCTTCCTTCATAATCTGATACATCAAACGCCATTTTTCTTTGTAAAGTGTTGGAGAACCAAACCAGGGCACCCAATTACCATTCATCTCCGATGCAAAACGGAGAAATATAGGAACACCACTTCTCGCCGCCTCTTTAGCCCAGTTTCGTAAATGAGGACCATCAAATACATCACGAAAAGCAGTATCTGGTTCAAAACCAAGCTGCATGAAAGAACCGTACTTTTTACATGAATCTACAAATGCTCCTGGAAACGGCGACGATACCGATGTGTATGTTAAGTAACCTGCATGTTCTTTAACAACGAGCTTTTCAAAATTGTAAATCGAACCACTCACATTAACATCGTTCTGTGTAAAAACTCCAAGATAACACCCATTTACTGGTTCATATTTAGCTAACGTTTGAGTATAAACACTACTAATGAAAATAAAATGTAAAATTAAAATTTTCTTCATCATAATTTATTAGTGGTTTATGTCAAGTTAAAACTTAACAAAATTAAAAAAATGATTTGCTAAAATTTAGTTCATCATCTTTAAATCAATTGATTCTCTCTTTTCTCAAAGAGGAACTGAAATTTTGCATTGGAAAAGTTATTTTATTAAGTTAAAATTAAATTATGAATGACAAAATAGTTAAATACATTTCCTTCTTGCTTTTATGGAGTGTTTTCTTTTCTTGCACTGAGCTCATTTTTACAATTCATCACTGCGAGATGATGAACGCATATTCCTTATCATCTTGTGATATGTGTCCAGTTGAAGATTTAGAGAGTGAATTCCCCATCCTATCTGAACATCTTGATTATACTTGCTGTGAAACAAAACTAATCTCACTTAAAAAATTTGATGATACTCTAATAAAACTCAACGAATTCAAGTTATTCTACTCAGTTGTAACATATTTCTCTAATCAAAATTTAAATTCAACAGATTTTACAAATAAAAACTTAATTCTAAATTATCACTCTCCACCACTTAATACTCCACTCTTTATAAAAAACTCCAGTCTACTCATTTAGAAGAATCGTTTCAGCCTTCATAAAAGCATTTATCAACTCGTACTTTTACGATCGTTGATCGATTCTTTAAGTTTACCAGTTTTACGTTTTTCTTCAATCACGAGTTGAGCTGGGTTAACATAGAATCCCTATTCGTGGCTTAAGAATAAACTGATAAAACGTAAGTAAAGTCCTGAGCAAAAAAAACGGGATAAGGAGTTTATATGATAGAAAAAATAATTGACTGGAGTTCTAAAAATAGATTCATAGTATTAGTGATTTACTTAATGGTTGCTGGCTATGGAATATATAGTTTAGCGAATCTGCCAGTTGATGCGATACCGGATTTATCAGAAAACCAGGTAATTGTATATACGGAATGGATGGGTAGATCTCCACAAATTATTGAAGACCAGATTACTTATCCAATTGTATCTTCACTACAGGGACTTGCAGAAGTAAAAGCGGTGAGGGCATCATCAATGTTCGGGATGTCCTTTGTCTTTGTAATCTTTGAGGATGGAATTGATCTGTACTTTGCTCGAGGAAGGGTTTTGGAAAGACTTTCAACTATTCAGACACAATTACCTCAGGGAGTTAAACCGATTCTTGGACCGGATGGAACAGGCGTTGGACATATATATTGGTACACTGTGGAAGGTGAAGGATTTGATTTAGGAACGTTAAGACAAATTCAAGATTGGTTTATTAAGTATAAGCTAAGTTCTATAGACGGTGTAGCTGAAGTTGCAAGTATAGGCGGATTCGTCAAACAATTTCAAATTGATGTTCATCCAGAAAAACTAAAGGCTTATGATTTAAATTACTCTGATGTTATTCGTGCCACATTTAAAACAAGCTCAGAAGTTGGAGGCAAATTAATCGAAATAAATGATGCTGAATATTTTATTAGAGGAAAAGGTTATGTTTCCACGATTGAGGAAATTGAAGAAACAGTTGTTAAAACTACAGGAAACAATATTCCTATTCTTCTAAAACACGTTGCCACCGTTCAGATGGGCCCTGACATAAGAAGAGGTGCCCTCGAGAAAGATGGCAAAGGAGAAGTTGTTGGTGGCATTATTGTTATGAGGCATAACGAGAACGCCAGTAAAGTTATTGAGAAAGTAAAACAAAAGATTGCACAAATTCAACATTCTCTTCCTGAGGGAGTGACAATCGTCCCATCTTATGATAGGTCAACGTTAATCAATGAAGCAATAGGAACACTTGAACGAGCTCTTATTGAAGCATCAGTGATTGTAAGTATTGTCGTAATAATTTTTTTACTTCATCTAAGAAGCATAATTAGAATCTTAATTGAAATCCCCATAGCAGTTTTAATCTCTTTTTCATTGATGTACTTATTTAACATCACATCAAACATAATGAGTCTTGGTGGAATAATTTTAGCAATTGGTGTGATTGTAGATTCATCAATTGTAATGGTTGAAAACGCCTATCGAAACATTGCTCGTGCAAAATTTGAAAAAGGTTTCCTTTCATCAGAGGATTATAAAACAATTTCAATCAACTCAGCGAAACAAGTTGGAAGAGCAATTTTTTTCTCTGAGTTAATAATTCTTACTTCATTTCTTCCATTGTTTTTATTAACAGGTCAGGAAGGAAAACTCTTCAAGCCCTTAGTTTTCACAAAAACTTTTGCCATGCTGGGTTCGGCTATTGTTGGAATCTCACTAATTCCAGTTCTTATGACTTTTCTTATGCGAGGTAAATTCAGACTCGAAGAACAAAATCCTGTCACAAATTTCTTTCACAAAATTTATGAACTTTTAATTAATTGGGTTTTAAATCACAGAAAAACTACAATAGCATTGAACCTTCTTGCACTACTCATTACAATTCCAATGATATTGAGAACTGGTTCAGAATTTATGCCTCCACTTGATGAAGGCTCACTTCTTTATATGCCTGTTACACTTCCAAATGCATCTATTACCGAAGTAAACCGAATTATGAAAATTCAAAATCAAATCATCAAACAAGTTCCTGAAGTATCGCATGTACTTGGTAAACTTGGTCGAGCAGAAACTGCAACGGATAATGCACCACTTAGCATGATTGAAACAATAATTCTCTTAAAACCAAAAAATGAATGGCGTAAAGACATTACAAAAGAAGACATTATTCAAGAACTTGATAAAAAGCTTCAAATTCCTGGAGTGACAAATGGTTGGACTCAACCTATAATCAATCGAATTAATATGCTTAGCACTGGAGTTAGAACTGATATTGGGCTAAAAATTTTTGGTACAAATACAGATACTCTTGAACAACTTGCTATTAAAGCTGAGCAAATCATAAGAAATGTAAATGGTG
>CAKZPH010000277.1 GCA_937138605.1 uncultured Ignavibacteriales bacterium | reverse complement strand
CGATACACTCGTGTACAATTTCAACAAAGACTTTTTGATGGACCGAATCCAACTGGTACAGTTACTGATTACTTTAAGGAAGTTTCTTACAATCAATTATATTTTACAGGATATTGTTCCAACTGGTACGCCGTTCCAGGAACTATGAGTTCTTATGTTGGTAGTGATAACGGACTCTCACCTAATGGTGGACCGAGGTTCACACTTGATCTAATAAAAAGTGCTGATTCCACACTAAATTTTGCAAATTTTATACAATACTATGACAACCAAAATAATCCAAGAATCGGATTTGTTGGTGTAGTTCACACTGGAGCTGGAGCAGAAGCAGGAGCTTACAACATTTGGTCTCATCGTTGGAATTTTAGAATGCTAACAGGCGGTCAACCTTATAGAACTAATGATATTGACCCTAAAACTGGTAAATATGTACTGATCGACGGAGATTATGCAATTCAACCTGAACTTGCCGGAAATAACAACCAAATCGGTGAACTAATTGAAATAGGTGTATTCACTCACGAATTTGGGCATATTTTTGGTTTACCTGATTTATATGATACAGATAATTCATCTGAAGGACTCGGAAACTGGTGTTTAATGGCTGCTGGCTCATGGGGAGGAAATGGAGGCACACCGCACACACCTGTACATATGAGTGCATGGTGCAAAAAACAAATGGGTTGGTTAACACCAATTAATGTTACGACTTTTTATAAAGACTTAACAATACCAAATGTAGAAGAAAATCCTGTTGTTTATAGACTTTGGAGAAATGCCCAAATAACTAATGAGTATTTTCTAATTGAAAATAGACAAAAAATTAAGTTTGATAAATTTCTCTACAATAATGGTTTATTAATTTATCATGTTGATGATAATCAACCAAACAATCGTGATGAAAATCATTATAAAGTCGGACTGATTCAGGCTGATGGATTGTGGGATTTAAATAAAAAAAGAAATCGAGGAGATGCAGGTGATCCATATCCAGGTTCAACAAATAATACTCGATTCGATGCCGCTTCCTCTCCAAACAGTAACTCACACAACAAAAGACCAACATTTGTAAGTTTGAGAAAAATCAGGTTAAACGGTTTATTTGTCACTGTAAATCTTGATATTGGAACACAGCCATATGTTGTTGCCAGAGAATTTTTGCTTAACGAAGCATCTCAAACTAAAAATGGCCGCATTGAGCCAAATGAATATGCATCCGCCTCAATAAAACTTTACAATGTTGAACAAATAAATTCACCTAATACTAATTTATTACTAAGTATCGAAGAGCCAGGTATTCAAATATTAAATAATTCGATTCAACTTTCTTTAAGTGGCTTATCAGAAATAAATATATCCCTTGATAGTGCAATCTTTGTTGATCAAAATTTTCAAAGTAGATATGTTTATTTTAAATACAAGATAATCAGTGGTCTCAATGAATTTGAAGATAGTTTAAGAGTGTTGATAGGAATTCCAAAAATTTTGCTCTACTCCCGAGCTGAAAAGTTAGCTTTATCAAATTACTATTTTGACGCGTTAAACCGATTAAATAAAACTTTCGAATTTGTTGATAGTGAGACACCGAAATATTTTTATGGCAGAGATATAATTATTGTTTACAGTGGTAAAAACAAAGATACTTTATTTTCATCTTCATTTCTCGATTCTCTAAAAAAGCATATCTCAAGCGGAAAACATCTCTTTATGAGTGGTCAAAATATAGCCGAGTTTTTACACACAGCTTATCCCGATTTCTTACATAACCAAATAGGAATTAATTACCTTCGAAATGCTTCTATTTTTACTAATAGAGTTTACGGAAGACAAAGTGACTATTTTGGAAGAGATATTACATTACTACGAATTAACGGAAACGAAGGGGCTGCCAACGAAACAAGCATGGATATCATTGAAAGTCGTGGTGAATTCAATGTCTCGCTCACTTTTAAAACCGACGGAACAGATGCTACTGGTGGTTGGCGTGTATTTTCTACTGGGGCTAAATTATTCTACCTTGGTTTTGGGTTCGAAAGCATTAACGATAGTTTATCATCAATTAAAAGAAATGAAATATTTGCCAAAATCTACAATTGGTTCATGAATCCAACAAGTGTTAGTTTCGACAACCTTCTTTTAGCAAACGATTTCAACCTTTACCAAAATTTTCCTAATCCTTTTAACAACAAGACAAAAATACCTTTTTCGATTCCAGAAAAGTCGTTTGTCAACTTAAAAGTTTTTAATGTTGCAGGTGAAGAAATAAAAACATTAATAAATCAAGAACTTGATAAAGGTAATTATACAATTGAGTTTGATGCAAAAGACTTACCGAGCGGTATTTACTTATATAGAATTACATGTGGAAAATTAAGATCAATTAAAAAAATGATTGTAGTTAAGTAGTCATGTAAAACAGTATCTTTTTATAAAGTTATTAGAGGCTGTTATTACAGATATAGCCTTATTTTCATTTATAAACTTAAATCTCATACTTGTTTTAGCTATTCATAAAAAACTAACTTTTATAAAATCGGTTTTTAATTCCTTCACAAAAAGATTCTCAATAAAACAATTATTTTTGCAAAAATCAAAGGAGAAAATATGTTAAAAATTACAAAAGTCGTAACAACTTGTTTGTTTATATTGAATTCAGTTATATGTCTTCATTCACAAAGTTTAACCAAATTTTCAGGAATGGTTTTTTTCGATTACTACTATAATTTGTCAACAAATACATCTTACAAAAATGATATGCATGGATTCCAATTCCGAAGAATTTTTTTCACTGGCGATTTTGACGTATCAAATCGATTATCTGCAAGATTACGGATAGAATCAGATGGAACAAATTTTAAGGATGAAAAAAAGCTAGGTGCATATATGAAAGACGTATATTTTCTATACAATACTAGTAATATTCAATTTTATGCAGGTCTAATTCCAACTCCTCCAATTGAAATAGAAGAGAAATACTGGGCTTACCGTTCAGTGGAAAAAATTCAATCGGACTTGAGGGGACTTGTTGCTACGCGAGATCTCGGTTTAGCTGTAAAAAGTAACAACTCAAATTTACCTATTAATTGGATAGCAATGTTTGGAAATAATAGTTCACATGGCGAAGAAACTGATAAATATAAAAAGCTTTACCTCCATTCAAATATTGCTTTCGATAAAAACTTTGTCATGTCAATAGATCTCAACTTTGCTAATGATCATCAAAATAAAAATTTCTATTACACTAGACTAGGATTTTTCTTTCCTGATTTAATAGAACGGACTTTAACGAGTGGATTCACCATAGTAAATACAATAAAAAATAATAACTCAGGTAAAGATATTGTTTCTCTTGGTTCATCATTCTTTTCGAGTCTATCATTAAAAAGTGATATTAAAACATTCATAAGGGTTGATTTAATTGATTTTAATTTTGACATCATTAACGACATGGAATATTCATTAATACTTGGTTTAGACTACAAAATCGACAAGAATCTAAATTTAATTCCAAATTTATACTATAATGTTTACGAAAATCTAAATAACAAATCAGATTTAGTTTTCAAGATAACAACGAGTTACCAGTTTTAATTCTCACATTTTGTTTTTATATAAAGCATTTTTTATTATGACAAATTGAAAAAGGAAACACATTTAATTAATTTTGAAAGAAGAAATAAATCATGAGAAATTTGTTTACCCTTCAATTTAACACATCAAAAAATCGAGGGACTTTATGAGAAAAGAAACTCTAGAAATAATACGCGAGGTCCCCAAAGTATTATTACACGATCACTTAGATGGCGGATTAAGACCACAAACAATTATTGAACTTGCTAAAGATATAAAATATGATAAACTACCTACCTCTGATCCTGAAGAGCTCGCAAATTGGTTCCATGAAGGTGCTAACAAGGGTAGTTTAGTCGAATATTTAAGAGGCTTTGAACACACAACAGCAGTAATGCAAACAAAAGATGCATTAGAACGAGTAGCATATGAAATGATTGAGGATATGTATTATGATGGAGTTGTTTATGTTGAAACAAGATTTGCCCCGGTTTTTCATACTCAAAAAGGTTTACACTGGGAAGAAGTTGTTCAAGCAGTTTTGAATGGATTAGAAAAAGGAAAACAACAATATGGCGTCGGTTATGGATTAATAATTTGCGCTATGAGAAATATGCAATTAAGCTTAGAAATGGCTGAACTAGCAGTTGATTTCAGAGATCGTGGTGTTGTTGGTTTTGACCTTGCCGGAGAAGAAGGTGGATATCCACCCAAAAAACACATTGAAGCTTTCCAATACATTCAAAGAGCTAATTTTAATATAACAATTCATGCGGGAGAAGCCTGGGGAAAAGAATCAATCTGGCAAGCACTACAATGGTGTGGTGCTCACAGGCTTGGTCACGCCACGAGACTTGTTGAAGATATGACTATTGTTGATGGTAAACTTATTGCCAAGGGAACTTTAGCACAATATGTTCTTGATAAAAGAATTCCCTTGGAAATCTGTTTACTCAGCAATGTTCACACTGGTGCAGTTAAAAGTCTAGAACAACATCCTTTTAACATATACTATAAAAATAAATTCCGCGTATTTCTAAATACAGATGATAGGTTGATGAGCAACACAACTATGTCCAATGAATTTAAAGTTGCCGCAGAAGTTTTCGGATTAACTCTTGATGATATGGAAAAATTAACAATTAATGCTATGAAGAGCGCATTCATTCATTATGATGAAAGAATTCATTACATCTATAAAGTCATTAAACCTGGCTATCAAAAAGTTCGTGACAAACTTTTAGCTTTTAAATAGTAATTACACCAACAAAAAAAATATTTTAAACAAATTCTTATTTGTAAAATGAAAAAGTTATTCAAAAATTATTTATACGATTTTAGTTCATCAGAAAAAAAAATTTTAGCCACTATGGTTAAACAGATTTTAAGGCAAATCGAAGGTGATGAAAAATATTTTAATGAAATAAGAATTTATAAAAGCCTTTCTGAAAAATTACAATCTTCTCAAACTCCAATAAAATTAACAAAAGAAGAAATAAAAAGGTTAGAATTACAACTTTCTGAAAATGCCAAAGTTCTCAAGGGGAAAATTAAAAGATCAATTTTTTTTCTAAAATGGTTATATAAACCATTATTAAATCAATACGAAAGTATCTTAAACAAACATTTTAAAGATTGATATGAACAACTTTAAATATGAACCGATACGAGCAGCGCGCGGCAATACATTAAACACGAAAGGATGGATACAGGAAGCCGCATTAAGAATGCTAATGAACAACTTAGACCCGGAAGTAGCAGAAAAACCGGAGGAATTAGTTGTTTATGGCGGAATTGGAAAAGCAGCAAGAAATTGGGAAAGTTATCATGCAATAGTGAGGGAGTTGAAAAATCTTGAAAACGATGAAACACTTCTTGTGCAGTCGGGAAAACCTGTAGCAGTTTTTAAAACGCATACTTTCGCACCGAGAGTGATAATTTCAAATTCAATGCTCGTACCTAAATGGGCAACATGGAATGAATTTAGACGACTTGAAGCATTAGGTTTGATTATGTATGGTCAAATGACTGCAGGCAGCTGGATTTATATTGGAACACAAGGAATTCTTCAAGGAACTTACGAAACTTTTGCTGCTTGTGCGAACAAACACTTCGGGGGTTCTTTGAGTGGAAAATTTCTTTTAACATCTGGCTTAGGTGGAATGGGTGGAGCACAACCGCTTGCTGCAAAAATGAACGGCGCCGCTTTTCTTGGTGTTGAAGTGGATAAATCACGAATTGAAAAACGCTTAAAGACTGGATATCTTGATATAATGACGGAAAGCTTAGATGAAGCATTGAAATTGGTTCTTGATGCAAAAAAAGAGAAAAGGGCTTTATCCGTTGGATTACTAGGTAATGCTGCCGAAATTCTTCCAGAAATTTTAAGAAGAGGATTAACTCCTGATGTTTTGACAGATCAAACATCTGCGCATGATACATTAAACGGGTACGTACCACACGGCATTTCTTATGAAGAAGCGTTAAAACTACGAAAAACTGATCCAGATAAATACATTCAAATGGCAAAAAATTCCATTGTTGTCCATCTCCAAGCAATGTTAGAATTTCAAAAAAAGGGTGCTATAACTTTTGATTATGGTAACAACATTAGAGGTGAAGCATTTGCAAATGGTGTAGGAAACGCTTTTGATATTCCTGGATTTGTACCTGAATATATAAGACCATTGTTTTGTGATGGAAAAGGACCTTTCCGTTGGGTAGCCCTTTCTGGTGATCCAGAAGATATATACATAACAGATAAAGCAGTAATGGATACTTTTCCTGAAAATGAATCATTAGTTAGATGGATTAAACTCGCACGAGAACATGTAAAATTTCAAGGTTTACCTGCACGGATATGCTGGTTAGGTTATGGGGAAAGAGCAAAAATGGGATTGACATTCAACAAACTCGTTCGAGAAGGTAAGGTTAAAGCTCCGATTGTAATTGGTAGAGATCATCTTGATTGCGGTTCTGTTGCTTCACCAAATCGTGAGACTGAAGGAATGTTGGATGGTAGTGATGCAATAGCAGATTGGCCCGTATTAAATGCATTACTTAATACAATTGGAGGTGCCAGTTGGGTTTCCATGCATCATGGTGGCGGAGTAGGTATGGGTTATTCAATTCATGCTGGGATGGTGATAGTAGCAGATGGAACGAAAGAATCAGATGAAAAATTAGAACGAGTTTTGAATTATGATCCAGCTATGGGTATAATTAGACATGCCGACGCGGGATACCAACGAGCAATAGAAAACGCTAAAAAATTCGGCCTAAAAATTCCAATGTTAAAGTAAAATTTGAAGGGAGGAATTAATGAAATTATTAATCGCAGATAAATTTCCAGAGAAATATATTGAACAGTTTAAATCTCTCGGACTGGACGTTATTTACAATCCAAAACTTGGTGAAAACGATTTGCCTTCAGCAGCAAAAAATGTGGATATATTAATCGTACGTTCAACAATCGTAAACGAAAAAACCATTGAAGAAAGCGAAAATTTATCATTAATTATTCGTGCTGGCGCTGGTGTAAATAACATAGCGATTCCTGCAGCAAATAAAAAGGGTATTTACGTTAGTAACTGTCCAGGAAAAAATTCAATCGCCGTTGCTGAATTAACTATTGGATTGATGATTGCGTTGGACAGAAGAATACCTGATAATGTAATAGACTTTAGAAGTGGAATTTGGAATAAAGATAAATATTCCAAAGCTAATGGTTTATATGGAAGGACCCTGGGAATCATTGGAGTTGGTAATATTGGTAAAGAAGTTGCTAGGAGAGCAATGGCTCTCGGTATGAATGTTTATGGAAAAGATATTTCAAGAATTGAAGGTGTTTCAATTAAAGATTTTTCGGAAATGGACCAGCTTTTACCACTTTGCGATGTTGTGTCTCTTCATTTACCATTAACTGAGCAAACACGTGGATTATTCGATCAAAAGATGTTTAGCTTCATGAAAGATGGTTCATACTTCATTAATACTTCACGTTCCGAAATTGTGGATGAGGATGCTCTTCTGTGGGCTGTTGAAACCAAAGGGATACGTGCCGCTCTTGATGTCTTCCAGGATGAACCCGAAGCCAAATCTGGTCCGGTTTACTCTAAACTTCAATCTAATCCAAATATCTATGTAACTCATCACATTGGAGCATCCACAGAACAAGCACAAGATGCCGTTGCTGAAGAAACGTTGAGAATTGTAAAGGATTATTTAACTAGTGGAGTAATTGCTCACTGGGTCAACCGCGCAAAAGTTACTGATGCAATGTATCAATTAGTAGTGAAACACTTTGACAGGCCCGGTGTATTGGCTGGTGTATTGAATGTGATTCGTGATGCCAACATTAATATTGAAGAAATTGAAAATGTGATTTTTGAAGGTGGAATTGTTGCATGTTGCACCATGAAATTAAAAGATCCATTACCTCAAGAATTATTAAATAAAATTAAATCAGATTCTCAAATACTTTCCGTTTCTCACGTAAAAATATAGCTTAAAAATAATTCTAAAATAAAAAAGGCTCTCAAAAAGAGAGCCTTTTTTGTTAACTAAAATAAATTTAGGGTTTTTATTGTTTGATTTTAATTCTTGCGGCTTTTCCTGATAATTTTCTAAGATAATATAATTTTGCTCTTCTTACTCTTCCTTCACGAACAATTTCAATTTTCGCAATTCGTGGGGAATGCATTGGAAAAATTCGTTCAACGCCGACACCATCGGAAATTTTTCTAACTGTAAAAGTCTGGTCTAAACCCACACCTTTGATAGAAATCACATCACCTTCAAATTGCTGGATTCGTTCTTTATCTCCTTCTATGACTTTGAAGTAAACATTAATTCTATCTCCAGGTTTAAATTTGGGTAGATCCGTTCTTAATTGCTCCTTTACAATTTTATCTAACTTATTCATTTTTTCATCTCCATCTATTTTATTTCTTTTTTATTGAAAACTTTTCTTTCCATTCTTGTATTTTTTTATGATCACCTGACAGAAGGACATCTGGCACTTTAATGCCTTCGAATTCATAAGGTCTAGTATAAACCGGTGGCTCAATGTAATCATCTTCTATAAATGAATCCGTTAGAGCCGATTCACTATCTCCCAGTGCTCCAGGCAAAAGTCGTACAATTGCATCAACTATTACGAGCGCTGGTAATTCACCTCCGCTCAATACATATTCACCAATGGAAATTTCCTTTGCATTATATAAATCAATTACTCTTTGATCTATTCCTTTGTAATGTCCACAAACAATTATCAAATTTTCAAGTAACGACAATTTCTTAGCATTTTTTTGATTAAATATCTCTCCTTTAGCCGATGTGATTATTATTTCATCATATTTTCGTTCACTTTGCAACTTTTTAATACAACGATAAATTGGTTCTGGTTTAAGAACCATTCCACTTCCACCACCATAGGGTTTGTCATCGATCTGTTTGTATTTTCCTTCTCCATAATCATGCAAATTATGAAGATAGATCTGAACAATTCCTTTATCACGAGCACGCTTTATTATACTAAAATTAATTGGACTAACCAGAATGTCAGGAACTGCTGATAAAATATCTATTCTCATGAATACTAATCAAAAATTCCTTCAAAATTTTTTATTCTCATTATTTTCTTTTCTAAATCAATAAAGTCAATGAACTCTTTCAAAGCAGGATAGAGAATTTTCTTACCATTACTTAATTCTATCTCATATGCGTCATTTGAAATAAATTGATAAACATCCTTTATAGTACCCAAAACATTATCAAATTGATCAACAACTGAAAGACCTATTAAATCATGAATATAATAACTATCCTTATCCAGTTCTTTCAACTCATTTTCGTAAATCACAATTTCTTTACCTTTTAGATTTAGAGCTTCTTCGTAGCTTTTAATATTTTCAAGTTTCAGACATACGAATTCTTTATGAAAAAAACTATCCTCGATCAAAAATTCAAAGATCGAATTACTACTTTTTATTTTTATAAGATATCCTGCTTTAAATCTTTCCAGAAAATCTGTAAAAGGCTTTACCTTAACATAACCTTTTACACCATGAGGACTTAAAATCCTTCCAATTAAAATCATTAATAAAAGTAATGTACAAATTACTTATCAGCAATTTCGAGTATTGCTCTAATTCCTTCTTTAGCTGCTATAGCTGTTAAAAGCACTCTCATTGCTTGCGCTGTTTTACCTTGTTTGCCAATTACCTTACCAATGTCCTCGGGCGCAACTTTAAGCGTAAAAATGATTTTTTTATCATCCACCACCTTTTCTTCAACACGAACCCCATCCGGTTTGTCGACTAAATACTTCGCTATAGATTCGACAAATTCTTTCATTTTTAATTCCCTCCAAATTGGGGTGCATCACGTGGTGCCTAGGCAAAAGCAATTCTCAGCTTTAGCCCTTTCTATATCAGAAGCTGCACCTTAGGCTCCTGAAGCACCTTTTTTCTTTTTCTTCTTAACCTTCGTTGTTTCTAGTTCTTTCTTCAATTTTATCTCTTTTCGCTCAAGAAACTTCTGAAATTCTTCATCAATCTTTTCAGGTTCGACTTTCTTTCGAAGGAGATGAAATTTTAAAATAATTCCCTCTCGTTTCAATAAGCTTTTTACGGTATCCGTAGGTATTGCACCATTTTTTAGCCACTTTATGGCTTTCTCTTCTTTTACGACCACCTCCGGTGGATTTGTCCTTGGATTGTATGTGCCTACTACTTCAATAAATCTTCCATCTCGGGGTGAACGAGAATCAGCTGCAACTATTCTATAAAAAGGTTGCTTCTTTTTACCTAATCTTTGCAATCTTAATTTTACTGCCAAAAGTTAATCCTCCATAAGATTCTTAATATAAATTCAAATTAAAATTACGAAATGCTTTTTTAAAATCCATACTACTAAATTTTTTTATCATCCTTTGCATATCTTCGAACTGTTTTATCAATCGGTTCACTTCCTGAATAGATGTACCGCTTCCTCTGGCAACTCTGCGTTTTCTACTAGCATTTAATATTCTTGGATTTTTTCTTTCTTCTCTAGTCATTGAGTTTATGATAGCCTCAACACGCACCAACGCTTTTTCATCTATCTGCGTATTCTTTAGTTTAGTCCCAATTCCGGGAATCATTGATAAAGTTTGACTTAAGGAACCTAATTTCTTTATTAACCTCAACTGATCTAAAAAATCCTCAAAATCAAATTTGTTGCTTTTTAGTTTTTCTTCAAGCCTCTCAGCTTGCTTTTCTTCAAATGCGCTTTGAGCTTTTTCAACTAAAGTAATTATATCTCCCTTTCCTAAAATTCGGGACGCCATCCTATCAGGATGAAATACTTCAATTGAATCAATTTTTTCGCCTATACTTACAAACTTAATTGGTTTATTAACAATGGCTCGTATTGATAATGCACAGCCCCCCTTAGTATCTCCATCTAATTTTGTAAGCACAACACCGTCATATGAAATTCTGTCATGAAAAGCTTTTGCCGTATTTACAGCGTCCTGACCTATCATCGAATCGACAACAAAATAGGTTTCAGTCGGATTACAAGCTTCTTTTAACATGGAAATTTCATCCATCATCTCTTCGTCTATATGTAAACGACCTGCTGAATCAATTACAACAGCAGAAAACCCATTTTTCTTTGCATAATCAATTGATTCAGTAGCAATTTCAATCGGATTTTTATCAAGATGAAAAACTTCCACATTAATTTGATTTCCTAAAATTTTTAGTTGTTCAACTGCAGCTGGCCTGTATATATCACACGCAACTAGAAGTGGTTTAAGTTTAATATTCTTCAAATATCGAGCTAATTTAACAGCAAATGTGGTTTTGCCTGAACCCTGCAATCCAGCTAACAAGTAAATAGATGGTGGATTATTTGATATCACAATTGGTGAAGTCTTGCCACCAAGCAAATCCACCATTTCATCGTGAATAATTTTTATTATCAATTGACCAGGAGTAATCGAAGCAATTACTTCTTTTCCCAGAGATTTTTTCTCTACTTTCTCAATAAAATCCTTTGCAACTTTATAATTAACATCTGCATCGAGTAGAATTCGGCGCACCTCTCTTAAAGCATCGGATATGTTTTTTTCCGTGAGCTTCCCCTGCCCACGAATCTTCTTGAATGCAGATTCCAACTTATATGTTAAATCTTCAAACATAAATATTCATTTCAAGTCTACAAAAATAGTAAAATAGTTTTACTTAACAATTGGATGGGAATGACTATTTTATTTCTTTTAGAGCGCTTGCACCAGCTACTATTTCTAACAATTCCTTTGTAATAGCAGCTTGTCTTGCTCTATTATATGAAAGGCTTAAAATTCTCAACAATTCTTTAGCATTTTCTGTAGCATTATCCATAGCTGTCATCCTAGCTCCTTGTTCCGAAGCATAAGATTCTAGAAACATACGATATGTTTTGACTTCAAAAAATTTTGGTACCAGCGAGTTCAGAATTTTTTCTTTGTCAGGCTCATAGATAAATTCATAAATAGCCCTAACATTTTTTTTGTCTTTGACTTTTCTAACTATTTTAATTGGAAGTAATTCTTCGATTTTTACTTTTTGTGAAATAACAGAAATAAATTCATTATAAACAGCATAAACTTTATCAACTTCACCTGTTAAAAATTTTTCTTTAATGATTTCAATTAAATTTCTGACGTTATCAATGGATAGATCAGCATAAAAATTGAGATATTTTTGATCAATTCGGTAATTACGTTTATTGAAATAATCAAAACCCTTTTTTCCAACACAAATTAAAGATACTTTAACATTTTCATATTTTGTCTTTAACTTTTTGTTTATAAAATCCTCTATTGCTCTAAAGATGTTAGAGTTAAAAGAACCACATAAACCTCTGTCTGATGTAAGCACTAATAGTAATATTTTTTTAACCTGGCGTTTAAAAAAGAGTGGATGGGCATAATTAGGTATTTTATCAAATAATTCAAGGAATAAATTATCAATTTCGCTAGCATAAGGTCTAAACTTTAAGATGGCATCCTGAGCCCGACGCAACCTGGCAGCGGATACCATTTTCATTGCCTTAGTTATTTTCTGCGTGCTTTTTATTGCGTTAATTCTTCTTCTTATTTCACGAAGTGTTGCCATTATTTATTTCTTTTAAGTGTTCTTAGAAACTCTTCACCAATTTGCTTCAACCTTTCTGCTAATTTTTCCGACAAATCTTTTGTTTCCAAAATTTCAAGGAATATATCATTATGCTTAATTTCGATGTACTCCAGAATTTCACTTTCAAATCCTCTAACGTCTTCAACTTCAATTTGATCTAATAATCCCGCTGTACCAAAGAAAATTGAAATAACCTGTTTTTCAACAGGCATAGGTTTATATTGTTCTTGCTTTAAGAGTTCGACAAGTCTTTGTCCTCTTCGCAACTGCTTTTGCGTTGCCTGATCAAGATCACTTCCAAACTTAGCAAAGGCTTCAAGTTCACGATATTGAGCTAAATCCAATCTCAACCTTCCCGCTACCTTCTTCATTGCTTTTATTTGAGCATTCCCACCTACACGAGAAACTGAGATACCAACATTTATGGCTGGACGTACGCCCGCATTGAATAAACCCGGTTCTAAATAAATCTGACCATCAGTAATTGAAATAACATTTGTAGGAATGTATGCAGAAACGTCCCCTGCTTGAGTTTCAATAATTGGTAATGCAGTTAAACTTCCACCACCTAATTCATCACTTAATTTTGATGCTCTTTCCAATAATCTACTATGCAAGTAAAATATGTCTCCTGGATATGCCTCCCGACCTGGCGGTCGTCGGAGTAATAGTGAAACTTGACGATAAGCTTGAGCATGTTTAGACAAATCATCGTATATAACAAGAGCGTGTCTCCCTGAATCACGGAAATACTCACCAAGAGTTGCCCCCGAATAAGGAGCTATAAATTGCATTGGTGCAGGATCACTCGCGCTTGCAAGTATAACTGTTGTGTAATCCATTGCACCTTCTTCTTCTAGCTTAGCAACAACTTGTGCAACTGATGAACCTTTTTGACCGATCGCTACATATACACAGTAAACAGGTTTAACACCATACTTTTTAGCTTCTTCCGTATGAGTCCACTTTTGATTTATAATCGTATCAATTGCAATAGCAGTTTTCCCCGTTTGACGATCACCAATAATTAACTCACGTTGCCCTCTTCCTATTGGAATCATTCCATCAATTGCCTTAAGGCCAGTTTGAAGTGGTTCTTTAACTGGTTGCCTGTATATAACACCGGGCGCTTTGCGTTCTATAGGTAAATAATGCCCAGCTTTAACAGGACCTTTACCATCAAGGGGTTGACACAGCGGGTTAACTACACGTCCTAACAAACTTTCTCCAACAGGAATCGATGCAACTCTTCCTGTACGTCGAACTATATCACCTTCTTTTATTAAAGTATCATCTCCAAACAAAATTGCACCAATATTATCTTCTTCAAGATTCAATACCATTCCAAAAACACCATTTGAAAACTCAACCAGTTCACTAGCCATCACTTTTGATAAACCATATATCCGTGCAATCCCATCACCTACTTCTAAAACTGTACCTGTATCATAAATCTCAACTTCTGATTTAAATCCAGAAAGTTCTTTTCTTAGTATTTCAGATACTTCATCTGGACGAATTTCTGCCATTGCTATTAACCTATATTTTGTTCTAATTCAAACTAATTATTCCAGTAAGAAATCTTTTTTTCAAATTTTCAAGTATATGCTTTATTGAACCATTAATAATAGTATCGTCAATTTGAATGATGATACCACCGATTAAACTCTTGTCAATCTTCTCTATTAAATTCACTTTTTTACCCGTGTATTCTTCTAACATTTTTTTCAAATGATTCAATTGATTTTCATCCAAATTAAAAGGCGTGTAAATAATTACAGTCTTTAAATTTAACCGCTCATCTCTCATTATGAAAAATCTTTGAATTATACTTTCCAATAATTCAGCTCGTTGGCGATTTATAACTAACTTAATAAAACTTAATGTTAAGTCTGAAATTTTGTCTTTAAAGATCTGCTCTACAATTGCAGCTTTTTTTTCTTTCCTTATTATTGGACTTTTAAGTGCAAGTTGAAGAGGACGATAACCTAATAATGTCCTAAGAAAAAAATCCAAATCTTTTGATACCGTTTCAATTTTATTTTCTGTCAAACTAAGCTCAAGTAAAGCTTTAGCGTATCTTTGTGTAATTTTATAATCGGACATATCAACCTTTCGGTAATTTTTGAATTAATTGGTCGATAAGTTTTTGGTTTTTGTCCTTATCCACAGTTTCTTCTAAGATTTTTTCTGCTACTTGAATAGATAAATCTGCTACAATTTGTTTTAGTTCATTCATCGCTTCGATTTTTTGATTTTCAATCTCCAATCTTGCTGACTCAAAAATTTTTTGAGCTTCAACATTAGCTTTGGCTATAATATCATCTCTAACTCGGTTCGCATATTCTCTGCCTTCACTCAAAAGTTGCCTCACGCGATACTCAGCTTCTTCAAGAGCTTGCTGATGTCTTCTGTGAAGTTCTTCTGCCTCTTTAAATTTCTTTTCAGCTTCTTCAATATCTCTTTTAATCTTTTCTTCTCTCTCCGAAATTGCTTTAAGTATTGGCATCCACGCTATTTTCTTTAAAATCAACAAAAGAATGATAAAAGTTATAACTGTCCAGAATATTAAACCTGGATTAACATCGAGAAGGCCGCCTTTTTCACCTCCACCATAAAGCAAAATGAAATAAAGAAAAGCTAAAATTGAATTCATTACTACTACCTGTTATTATTTCAAAGCTAAAAGTATGCAGATAACAAGTGCAAATAGAGATACACCTTCAATAAGAGCAGCTGCAATGATCATTGAAGTTCTAATATCGCCAAGTGCTTCTGGTTGTCGGCTACTTGCTTCCATTGCGGCGCTTGCAAGTTTACCGATTCCGAAACCAGCACCAATTACTGTTAATGCAGCTCCAAAACCTGCTGCTAGATATGCAAACAACAAAGGATCCATAATTTTTTCCTCCATTTTTTTTAATGTTCTTGATGAATTGCCATTCCAATAAATAGTGACGACAACATAGTAAAAATGTAAGCTTGAATTAAAGCCACAAGCAATTCAAGCAAATAGATAAAAAGTGCAAAAAGAATTGATACAGGCGAAATGAAAGGAGTTTTTAATATAAATATTAGTCCAAGTAAAGCAAGAATTACAACATGCCCTGCGGTCATATTTGCAAAAAGTCGAATCATCAATGCAAATGGTTTAGTAAACAATCCAAGTATTTCTACAACAAACATAATAGGCAACAAAAATACTGGGACACCATGAGGAATTAAACCTTTAAAGTAACCTATTATGCCATTCTTTTTTATACCTGCAAATTGAATCACAATAAAGCTAATAAGAGCCAGAGCACCTGTAACCGAGATGTTAGAAGTAGCTGTTGCGCCATAAGGTAAAAGTCCTAATAAATTACATGTCAAAATAAAAAAGAAAACAGTACCAAGAAAAGGAGTGAATGTATTAACGTATTTTTCTCCAATAGTCGGCTTAACAATTTCATCTCGAATGAATAAAATAATCATTTCAATTAGATTTGCTAAACCAGTTGGAACAAGACTTTTCTTATAAGATTTGGCAGTTATGATAAATAGTATCGAAACAATAAGTCCAGCAAGCCAAAGGAATATAACGTGTTTTGTAATTGGAAGGTTTATGCTGAATCCAAAAAGTTCAAAATGAATCGTTGGAAGTTTTAGGACTCCAAAAGGTTCAAAATCCAGAACATTGCTATCAACAAGGTGGTCAATAATCCAGCCACTTTTCTCTTGAGCTATACTTTGTAACGTATCCGAAATTTCTTCGTGATAATTCATCTCAATAGTTTTTAAGTGATTTTTTTATTAGATAAGTTAATTCTAAAACAACACTGAATAAGTAGAAAATGAAAAACGAAATTAAGAAACTTATCTGATTTATTCCAAACCATTTAAGTACCACAAAAATTAAAAACAGTACAAAAAATAGTCTGATAATGATACCACCAAAGTAATATTTTATAAATAATTTACTATTTTTTCCAGATGCAATTTTGCCTAAAAATATTCCAAGATAAAAATGAACGAGTGCAATAAATAATCCAGTAATAATTGCAATTCTATATTCATCCTTAAAAACGAGAAAAACAAGAAAAACTATAATTACATTTGTTATCAAATACATTCTAAGAATTGAGTTTATCTTTACACCCTTTCTCTTTTTTAGATAATTTCAAAACCGATATTATGAAATTATATATCGCTAAAAACATTCCCAATATAGAAAAAAGCACGATCCAGAGGGGACTTGTACCAAACTTTTTATCAAGCCAATAACCAATTAAAACCATCAAAATAACCGTTGCAGCAAGCTGAGTCCCAAGTCCAAGGTATGGACCAATTTTTTTGTAACCTTCAATTACTTTTTTTTGATTATTAAGAAATTTGCTCAAACTTAACTATTCAAAATTTCTTCACTTTTAACCGCAATACACTTGCCGTTTAATTCAGCCCCCTCTTCGATAATAATAATTCTCGTTTTTATGTCACCCATAATTTTAGACTTTGACTCTAAAGTTAGTTTTTCCTGCACCAGTATACTTCCTGTAACTTTACCGTTGCAAGCCAAATTGTTTGCTGAAATGTTACCAGTTACTTCACCACTTTCACTCAAGAATATATTTCCATCAATTGATATATCGCCTTCAATGCGCCCATCGATCTTCAAATCACCTGCCCCAGTAAGGTTTCCTTTAATAATCATATGTTTAGATATAATTGAAAGTTCTTCAATATTTTTCTTATCTCTCATAATAATCAACCAAAATTTGTTTTGGATCCAGTGGTGTTTGATATTTCCAAATTTCAAAATGAAGATGTGGTCCAATTGTTAACCTGCCTGTATTACCTGATAAACCTATTATATCGCCTTGTTTTACAATATCCCTTTCTCTAACCAAAATCTGACTGAGATGTTTATAAACTGTGACATAATTTTTATCATGCGAAATAATTATCTTATAACCGTCATTAATCGTATAGTCAGCAAAAATAGCAATTCCTGATGCTGATGCCCTAACAATTGTTCCAACTGGAACTGCGAAATCTATTCCGAAGTGAGAAAGCTGACGATTGAATCCACGCGTGACAATTCCATCCACCGGTTTTATAAAAAATAATATGCTCTTTTCGTTTTTAGCCGAATCAATAAGATTTGTTTGATGAATATTTTTGATTTTTTTATTTAATAAATTTATAAAATGGGCGAGGTTATTCGTAAACTTTGATTTCTGAAGTAATCTTAAAGAATCCTCTCTTCTCTTTTTAATCTGATAATTAGTGTCAAGATCACGCGGATCTATGGGGATAGGTTTACCCTCAAGAATGAGTTTTAGTCGCTCATTTATCCTTTGAACTCTTTCTACTTCATTTGAAAGTATTATGACTTTTTCCTTTAAAGAACTTAACTGTTTATAATCTTCGGGAGTAATGTAACTATTAATTGGAAGAATTCTACCCAGCGGTGAAAACATAATCAGTAAATAAAAAATAACATTAGAAACTAATAAAACTGCAAAAAATATAAAGATAACCGTAGTTACTCTTAATTTGATTGAGTTTTTAGTTGAGGACGTTACTCGTGGTACAATGAAAATATCATATTTGAGGTGAATAAATTTTCTTAAATTCTTTATCATAATTTATGCAAAATAAGAAAAAGTGGAATTTGATTCTAATTTATATTCAATACTTCTTTAACTTTTTCACAAATTAAATCAGGTTTAAGATCTAACATGCATTTAAAGTGTTTTTCAGGACACTTTTTATAACCATGAATACCACAAGGTTTGCAAGGCAGATTCTCAACTTGCATTATCTTATCCTTTTCTCGAAATGGATAAAAGCCAAACTCAGGTACAGTTGACCCATAAATAGTTATAATCGGAGTCTCAGTGAAGACTCCCATGTGGGTTGGTGCACTATCATTGCAAATTAGAAGATCAGATAATTGTATCAAACTTATACTTTCTTTAAGACTCAATTTGCCAACTAAATTTAAGAGAGAATAATCATTTTTTATATATTTAACTATTCGGTAGCCTAACTCAAATTCATTAGATGTACCAATCAAGACAACTTTGAACCCAAGGTCAATCAACTTACGAATGAGAATTGCATAATAATATTCAGGATATCTCTTTGTTTCCCATACTGTGCCAGGTGCAACCACAATTACTTTGTCATTTCTATTTTTCCAATTCATAAATTCTTCATTAAAAACATAATTAAGTAAATTTAATCTAATCTGTTCTTTCCAGTTGACTTTACCAATGATGGGCTCAATTAAAGATAAATTACGTTCGATTTCGTGAACTCTGCTTTGATATTTTATCACATGAGTATATACAAAATTTAAGGAAGATTTATCGAATGATATTCTTATTGGAGTTTTACTCAAATAAGAAATGAGAGCACTTCTATAAGATCTATGAGGCGAAATAACAATATCATATTTTTTACGTATAATTTTCACAGTTTCAATAATAGATTTAACTTTACTGCTTTTATCAATAAAAAGAAATTCAGCATAGGGATAAATATCTTGAATTTCTTTTAATTCCGATTTTACAAGAATAGAGATTTTATAATCAGGTCGAGCTTTTCTTAAATGATGTATAATTGGCAAAGTCAGTAAAACATCCCCTAAAAATGCAGTTTGAATAATCAAGATGCGATTGAAACTACTTTTATTTAATGTTTCCATCGATCATGAAACCATAACCATTGGTCGGGGTATTCTCTTATATAATTTTCAAGTAAATGGATATAAGTTTTTGTCATAGTTATGATTTTTTCTCTATCATCCTTATCCTTAGGTGGCTCAATTTTCTTTAATTTAACAGTATAAGAAAAATCGTGTTGTCGAATCCCAATAGCAAAGTAAAGTGGTTTATTTGTTTTGACGGCAAGCGCTGCTGGTCCTTCGTAAACATGAGTTTTTTTGTTGAAAAAATCTATTGCAAGTGATTGAAGACTTGCTCTCTGATCAGCTAACAAAGCTATAATTTTATTTTCAAGTAGATCTTTATAAATGTGTTTTACAGAAACTCCCATCGGAATAACTTTATTTCCAAATTTGCATCTACACTCATTTATAAAATTATCTACCAATTTATTTCTCAGTGGTTTAACAACAATTGTAAAAGGTTTTTTAAATCTCAAAGCAGAACCAAGTGCTAAAAGTTCCCAGTTACCAAAATGAGCAGAAACGAAAATCAAGCCCTCATTATTTTTTATCCTTTCATAAATTTCTCCAAAGTCATCAATCTTTACTTTGTCCATGATTTCTTCTTTTGAAAGGTAAGGCATTTTTAATATTTCTAATAAAACCAAAAAAAGATTGACATAAGATCTATAAACTATTTTTAATTTTTCTTCATCTGAAAACTCTGGAAATGCCAATTTCAAATTTTTATAAGCAATCTTCTTCCTTATTGGCAAAAAATGATAAAAAAGAAAAGCTAGCAATTTCGCTAACTTTATAAGGTGTTTATCAGGTGTGATACGTAATATATAAGAAAGTACTTTTAGTAGAATAAACTCAACTCTATCCTGCATCAAAAACTATCGACTCTTTTTCACTCGACTATACCAGTTGTCGTCCCTCATTTCGCCTCTTAACGTTGAATGAATTAATATCAATTGACCTGTTCCCATTATATCCCCAAAGACGAATTGCACTCCACCTTCTAAGTTATTGTAATACCAAATTTCGTAAGGGTACGCATCCATTTCGTTAGGATATCTGTCGATTTCTGAAGGTTCACCATAAACAATATAAACTCTTCCCCGATCACTCCTCCAACCTTTTTCACGTGTTCCACGAAACATCTCGTCAGCTTTTTTAACTCGTTCAAAGTATTTAATTTTATGCTCATTTATTGTGGTACTTAAATCAGTATCTCTCTTTTTCCAAAAATTAAACAAAAAATTTCTTTTACTATCAACATCTTTAAGAAGATTCCATTGCTTAATCTCATCACCAAGTGCAATATATTTTGATTGTTCAAAATATAAATTAAGCTCATCTTCATTCATAACAGCAAATTCACTGGATAAAACATCTACGTCAGTAAAAGTTTGCATTTGCTCAGGTTTAATGTCGGGATTGTAGACAAAAAATCTCTTAGACGATACAAGTCCATAATTATTAATAGAATCTATCAAATATAATGCTATTGTATATGTTCCTGTCGGATATTTTGTAATATTAATTGCTCCAACTTCAACTATAGAATTATACTTTCGCCGAATTATTTTTTCTTTCGAATATCTTTCCTTCCCAACCCAATCAATTACTTTTGTTATTAGTTTAATTGGATTCTCTTGCTCGCCTTTTAATAAGTCATAAAATTCAGTGTAATAAAACAGAATAGGTAACCCATCTCCAAATATGTTACTTGGATTTGGAAGAACTTCGTAGGTATTTTTATAAAATATTGAACTCGTTCTCTCCGAATTTTCTATTATATTACTAGCTAATTGTAAATCACTGATAGAAAAAAGTTTTGTATCGAAAGTGAAAATCTTCAAAGGGAATGAAACTGAATAGTTATTCAAAGTATCATGATAATCTGTAATTTCTAATTTGACTAAATAATTGCCTTCATTTATCTTAAAACCACTAACGCCAGTTAAATACCTATTACGTTCACTTTCATTATTTATTTGATTTAATATTCGAAAGTTAATGAATCCTTTGGGTTCGTATGTTAAACTATCTTGAATTATTAATTTTATTTCTGCTTCGACGTTTGAGTTCTTCTCGGTTAATGCTCCAGCCAAAATACTATAATAAAATTCTAAATATGTCGTATCCTCACTGTACTTAAAGCGAGAAAAATCAACATAAACAGAATTGTTTGTTAGTTTCTGAGCAAAGCTATCTAAATTGATGATTATTAGAAGACTTAAAATATGGATTAGCTTTTTCATGTCATATAAAAATATTCTTTGTTGCATAATCTAAAGTATTATAACTTCTAATTTAATTTTGAATTTTGAGTATGACCCAGTACAAAGATATCAAACCAAATTAAACTGTCTAAAAAATATCACTTTATTAAATTCCCTTTCACTAAAAAACAATTAGACTAATTTAACTCACAAGCATTTAATTTTAACAAAAAAGCTGCCATAGTATAATAACTATGGCAGCTTTGCCTTTCAAGCTATAAGTTAGTCCAAAATTTCAATATCCTTATAATCCGAGTTTCAAAGTAAATACATGTTGGGCACCGGTCGGAAAATCACGGACAGCTCTGTAAGCATAGTCAAAATCAAACGAAACAGCACCCTGGAAATTGTAGCTCACACCTGCACCAAGTGTTAAACCATATAAGTTCTGGTCAGGTTTACTGTTTAGTAGGTAATTATAACCACCTCTTAAGAAGAATGTATTTAAAAACCCATACTCTAAACCTAATGAAAGTTGATCTTCAAAAAAGTTATTATTTGTGAATTTACCAGCAAACGATAGGTAATTATTTCTATCAAAGTCATAAGTATATGATGTACTCAATTCAAAATAGCTTGGAATTTGAAATTCTTCAGTTGCAGGCTCATAAACACCAAAACCTGAACCTGGTGGATTTCCCGGAATAGTATTTTTAACCTGTAAATCAGGACCTCTATAACTCATATTTGTACCAATATTCGTTACAGCAACTCCTAACCTCATATTGTTTGGGAACTTATATTGAACACCAAAATCTATCGCCGCTCCGGTTGCCGATACGTTTGTAATTGCCTCATAGATAACTTTAAGAGTAGCTCCTGCTGCTACCCTATCAGTAATTTGCCTTGAATAGCTAATGCCAGCAGTCATTAATGATGGTGAATAAGTTGCGCCTGTTCCATCAGGCTGCTCAAGAGTTGTGATTGGAATATCTCCCAGGTTAAAGGTTTTGAATGATAATCCAAAAGTACCAAAATCGATTATATGAGCGCTCAAGGCAAAATAAGACACTTTAATATCGGCTAAAAAGTTCATGTAACTAAACATTGCTTCGGATTTGCCCGCTAAGTCTAAACCTGCTGGATTATAATATATTGCCTCTACACCTTTAACATCTGATATAAATGCGCCACTTGTTGCTATACTTTTTGCACCAACCGGAACGAGTAACTGCTCGGCTCCATTTGTACCTTTGCGGGCTATATCACCCGCAAAGGTCAAGTTAACTATCACTAATAAAATTACCGAAATAAAACTTATCTTTTTCATCTCTTTTTCCCTCACCTTGATTAGAATCGCTTAATTTGCTTTTGAGGCTGAATTATAGAAAATTTCAAAACTCGTTCTCCTACACCTGGCACCGATACTACTGCAAGATAAACACCAGAGGCTGCACGTAAACCATCGTTATTTTTCAAATCCCAGTTCATCTGTGGAAAGTTATCATTTTTCTTTAAAACTCTCAATAATTGTCCTGATAGAGTATAAATTTTAATCGTTACCTCTGAAGGCAAGTTATTAAATGTTACAAACGGCTCGTCATTCTTTGGATTATTCGGGTCAGAATAAAAACCAACTGCTGGATTATAAGCATAAAGTGGATTGGGATAAACATTTACTTTATCTAGTAATGACTTCTTAAATTCATTTGTAACACCTGCACCTGCTTTTGTTGTGCGGAATGTAAATTTATTATTAGTAGTTAGAGGATAAGATACAGGAATAGTATAAACGTCATTTTCCGACCATGTGGCAGTTGAAGTAGTTTTTTCCAATCCAATAACATAAATTGCTCCTAACCATTTTGCACGAGCTCTAGCGGTTTGTTCAGGGGTGAAATTAGCTTCAGCCGGTGGAGTCCAACCTAGAATGTTTGCAATTGCTCTTTGCGGTAAATAACCTACATATTCCATCTGTTGACCATTTGGATCATATGGTTGATCAAAAACTATAATATATTCTTTAGTTCGCTCTATAGATGTATCTGGATCCCAGATGCCATCTGGTGTAGGCCTACCAGGTCTCCACTCTATAAACCCACAAGCTAATTGCTGTTCAATTCCTAACCTAGTATCCTTTTTCCAAACCTGGAATGGAACATCAACAAAATAATCGCCTGGTTTACCAATTCCAGTAGTTCCTGCAGCACTATTAATTGCAGTACCTGTTATACTACTAACAAACCTATATGCTTTTCCTGGCTTGAACCTTAACTCAATTTGAGCTAACTTATCTGCAGTAGTAAACGTATCTAAGTTTAACTTATTTCCTATACTACCCAATGGAGAAATTTCAGGTGGGGGATTTATATCTTTTCCACGATAAAAAACACCCGAAACCCCAGCTCTACTTGGACGTAACCAGGTCATAGAAGCAGAAGGTACCGGTGTTTTAATTTCTGCAGGTACCCAATTAATTCGCGGGATAAAACCATCAACTACTGGAATTGTATATTTATCTTCGTCAGCAAGTAAGTTGTGGTACATTTTTGAACTATTAATTAAAACCGTATCCTCGGTCTTATTAACCAACTTCTTAACCGACTTCTTAACCAACTTCCAATTCAAAAAATAATTCGTCGAATCGGTGTTTCGATGAAATGTTATTTCATATTCATGCCCTGTTAACTTACTTTTATCAATTTCTTCAAAATAAGCTGACGCATCAGTTACACCA
>CAKZPH010000276.1 GCA_937138605.1 uncultured Ignavibacteriales bacterium | reverse complement strand
AACATAATTTAAATCTTGCATTAAAATATGAAAAAGAACTTAATATAAATACAAATATTTTCGGTAAAGTCAGCTACCAATATGTAAGTGAAATGTATGTGAACGACACAAACTCCGAAAAAACAGATGCTCCTTATAGTCTTGTAAATTTCATGATTGGAATTGACCAAAGATTTGGTAGCTTAAACATCTTGCTTAGTGGTGGAATTAATAACATATTCGATAAAAAATATGCTGGCTTTATCAACATTAATTCTACAGCTGGTAGATTTTATGAGCTTGGGGAGCCAAGAATGTACTTCATTAATTTAAATTTGGGTTACACTTTATGATCTTTTTTCTTATAGCCATACTTGTTTTTGTTGATAATTCATTTTCTCAAGATTGGGGGATAAGGGATTTTATCCTTTATCCCTCAACTATTACTCAAAGCGAACCAGTTGTGACCATCAATCCTAACGACAGAAACTTCATATTTTCCTCGGCAAATACCATTAAATTTACCCCCTTTTTTATATCGGAAGGGATATACATTTCTACTAATTCAGGATTAACATGGGCAGGCACTGATACATGTTATGGTGAATACATCAACTTTCATGGTGGAGACCCTGCTATTGTTATAACTAAAAATAATAGATTAATACTTACACATTTAGGAAGAAGTCCTTTTATAGGATTATATACTCATTTTTCCACAGACAATGGAAAAACATGGTCATTTCAGAAACAAATAACAGATCACGATCTTGATAGAGCCTCACTTGCATCAGATATATTTCCGACAAGTCCTTATTACGGTCGTACTTATGCTGCCTGGGTAAGATTTGCTCCTCCTTATCCTGTCTTCTTCTCATACAGCGATGATGGTGGAAGTACATGGTCAGTACCAAAACAGGTAAATAATCCGCCACAAAGAAATGCAGGAGTGGATATTGCTATCGATAAGAATGGTAATGTATACCTTGTCTGGGCACTTGTATCAGCTAGTTCGCCATTTACTGAGCAATTTATCGGATTTGCCAAAAGCACAAATGGTGGCAACTCATGGAGAGTGACCGAAAGAGCTTTTCCTATTTTAGGGATTCAGGGACTTTTAACTTCTAAGCAAAATATCAGGGTTAACAGTTACCCTAGAATAGCAATTGATACTACAAATAGTTCATATCAAGGCAGTATTTATATAGTTACAACAGTTAGAAACCTAAGTCCTGCTGGAAACGATCCTGATATCATTCTTTATCGATCTACAGATGGAGGAACAACCTGGCAAAATGGAATAAGAGTAAATCAAGATCCATTAAATAATGGTAAAATTCAATTTTTTCCTGCCATAACTGTAGATACAGCAGGCGGAATTAATATAATTTACTACGATGATAGAAATACTACTTCCGATTCCACTGGTGTATTTTTATCCCGTTCTACTAATGGTGGAAATATTTTTATTGATTACCCCCTCAGCACAAAAAATTTTAGACCAATGGCAATTGGTGGACTCGGACAAGGTTATCAGGGGGACTTAATTTCTGTCATAAACACTGGAAATATATTAATTCCAATATGGATGGATAACAGAACCGGAATTTATCAATTATGGACTGCAAGAATAGAAATCGATAAACTAACAAACATAAACTACATAGCTCCAACTTCATATCAATTAAAATTAGAACAAAACTATCCAAACCCTTTCAACTCCAAGACAGAAATTCAATTTGAAATTCCCTCACCCGCTCATGTTCAGCTCGAAGTTTTTAACATTTTAGGACAACCAATAATAAAATTAATTGATAAAGAGCTGAATGCAGGAAAACATTCAATTGAATTTAATGGAGACAACTTAAAATCTGGTATATATTTTTATCGACTGAAATGTGGGAATAAGTTTTTGACAAAAAAAATGATTCATGTTAAGTAAGCCCAAATCGTAACCCGATTTTCAGCATTGAAGTGGTAAACCGAAATTAATTTTTAATTCACTTCTCATTAAAAATTTGAAATCTAGACTTAAAATTAGATTATTGATTAAAACACCAAAGCAGGCAATTTCTTCAAATGAATTACCAGAATCATTTATAGCCAACTACAACTGTAAATTCACCCTTTAACTTAAGACGATGTCTCATAGCATAAATATCTCGAACCGTCCCTCTTATCACTTCTTCAAATTTTTTAGTCAATTCTCGACAAAATGCAATTTCACGATCGGGGCAAATTGAATTTAACTCCTCTAGTAATTTCAGAATGCGGTATGGTGATTCATAAAAAACTGTCATTGATTTTCTTCTTGCAATCTCTTCCAGCTTGGTTTTCCTACCCTTTTTTTGGGGGATAAATCCCTCGAAATAGAAATCTTTTATCTTAAAACCACTCAAAACAATTGATGGAATGATTGCGTTTGGCCCGGGTATGGGTACAACAGTAATATCATTTTCAACACATGCTCTTACAAGTTTTGAACCGGGATCAGATATACAAGGAGTACCTCCATCAGAAATTAAAGCAATATTTTTTCCTTCGTTCAATAGTTTAATAATTTGAGGAATTCGTTCATCTTCATTATGGGAATGATAACTCACTATTGGATTTTTAACACCATAATGCGATAGTAATATTCCACTTGTCCGTGTATCTTCGCACAAAATCAAATCTACCTCTTTTAATGTTTTGATAGCACGAATTGAAATATCTTCAAGATTACCAATTGGAGTAGCAACTAAGTAAAGTTTTCCCCTCATATACTTAATTTATTTCACTCTGCATCATACTTTACAATCGATTGAACGTTATATTTTGAAAGTTTTTCCCTGCCCTTTAAGAATGTAAGTTCAATAAGAAAGATTATTCCTGCAATTTCACCGCCAAGTCTCTCGACCATTTTGCAAACGGCTTCGACAGTACCTCCGGTTGCGAGTAAGTCATCGTGAATTAAAATTTTTTCTCCTGGATTTATTGCATCAACATGCATTTCAAGTGAATCTTCACCATATTCAAGTAAATAACTTTCATGAATCTTTTCTGCTGGAAGTTTTCCAGGTTTCCGAACAAGTACAAGTCCAGCATTAAATTTCTCTGCGAGCAAAGAGCCAAAAATGAATCCCCGCGATTCAATTGCCACAACTTTATCGACTTCCAGGTGCGACACCTGAGTGTAAAGTTGCATTAATGCTTCTTTAAATGCTTTTTTATCTTTTAGAAGAGTTGTAATATCTTTAAATATTATTCCTTTTTTGGGAAAGTCTGGAACGTCACGAATGAATTTACTTAAATCCATTTTTCCTTCCTTTATTTTCTACAAAATTTTATTAAAAATTCTTCGAGAGTTAAACAATTAACAATATCTTTCTTTTCAGCCCCGCCCTTTATTGCCATATCCAAACCATATTTTACATAATTAAATTCCGTTATACTATGAGCATCAGGTGCTATGGTAATCAAAACACCTTTTGAAATAGCATACTGAATAAATTCCCAATCAATATCGAGCCTGTAGGGATTACAATTAAGCTCAATTGATTTACCTTCTCCACCTGCAACATTTATAATTTCATGCATATCAATTTGATAGGGATCGCGACTAAGTAATAGTCTACCAGTAGGGTGACCGAGGATTTTTACATGTTTGTTTTTCAGTGCTCTAATTATTCGATTAGTCATCTCACCTTTTGATAAACTAAATCTGGAATGAACAGATGCAATTACACAATCAAATTGACTTAAGATACCGTCATCAAAATCAAGTGAACCGTCAACAAGAATATCGCATTCAATTCCTTTCAAAAGTTTTGTTTTGGAGTTCGTTGAATTAATCGAGTCAATTTCTTTCCATTGCTCTTTTAATTTTTTTTCGTCCAGTCCATTTGCATAATAAGCCGATTTGGAATGGTCACATATTAAGACATATTCATAATTTAATCTTCCAGATTCTTTTTTGATTTCTTCCAGAGAACTGGAACCATCAGAATAATGTGAATGAATATGAATTAAACCACGCAAAGAATTTTTATCGGGAAAATCGTATTGTTTTAACTCCAGATTTGAATTTTCTCTTGCTTGTGGAGGAATGAAAGGTAAAGTTAAACTCGCAAAAACTTCTTCTTCGGTTTTGAATTTTTTTTCTTTTAACGTTTTGAACTTAATGCGATTTAAAAAATCATCCGTACCTGTTGTTTCAACTAATCGATAACTAAATTCATTATTATCCGATAAATGAAAAACAACATTGTGTTCCTTATAAGAACTGCCATACTCAAAATCACTTAATCTTTTTAACTCGAAGCTTTTCGAAACTCTTTCAAAGTCTTCTTTAAGAATTAAAAAATCTAATTGTGAGATTGTTTTTGA
>CAKZPH010000275.1 GCA_937138605.1 uncultured Ignavibacteriales bacterium | reverse complement strand
AGAGATAACCAAGAGGAAAATATGGAAAGAAATTCAATTGGTCTAATAGAATTAAGTAGTATTGCTGCAGGATTTCAGGTAACAGATGCGATGCTAAAAGCGGCAGAGGTAGAATTGATTCTTTCACGAACAATTTGCTCTGGTAAATACATGGTGTTAGTTCGTGGTGAAGTAGCAGCTGTTAAAAGTGCGGTAGATGCAGGAGTAATTGCAGGTAATTTTTCTGTCATCGATACATTTGTAATACCAAACGTTCATGAATCTATTTTTCCCGCAATTGCTGGAACGACTAAAATTGAAATGCTTGAAGCTTTAGGAATAATTGAATCATTTTCAGTTGCATCATTAATTGAGGGAGCCGATGCGGCTGTTAAAGCAGCCAATGTAAAGCTAATTGAATTAAGACTTGCCATGGCGCTTGGTGGAAAAGCTTTCGTAACGTTAACAGGGGAAGTTGCGGCAGTGCAGAGTGCAGTTGATGCAGGGGCTTATGTGATTGGCCAAAAAGGCCTGCTTGTAAATAAAGTTGTGATTCCTCAACCCCGTGCAGAACTTCTGAACGAAATGATTTAAAATTGGATGAATATTATAAAATCATTAAGATTTTCAACGCTCTGTAATCCCTTTTTAATCTGGTTTGTAATTTCAACAATTTACTTAACATTAATATTCACATTTTTAATTAACGCTCCACTTAGAGCAGATGAAAAACACATAATTGAAACAATTAAACTTTTTAGAGAAACTGATTTAATTCATGTAATTAAAGATTATCCACAAGTTACTCCACCTCTTTTTTATATAACTTTAGCAATCTGGACCAAACTTTTAGGTTTCAACATTATTACACAAAGGCTATTCATAATATTAATAGCATTCATATCTTTTCAACTTATTTTTTATCTTCTTCAATACTCATTGAAAAGAGTATTAATGAGTGTAATGCTTTCACTTTTAATATTAATTAATCCCTACTTTATTGGTTTGAGTATCTTTATCTATACTGATATGTTAATGATTCTATTTATTCTCTTAGCTATCTTATTTATCATGAAAAATAGACTATGGTTGTTTTGTATTTTTTCAGCACTTGCCATTCTAGTAAGGCACTACGCAGTAATTTTGCCAATGTCTGTTTTTGTTTATGCTTTTATTAGAAAGTTTATTTTCAGAGAAAATATCAAAAAACTTTTAATAACCTCATCAATTTCAGTAATGCCATTATTCATTTTATTCTTCTTCTGGAGAGGATTTGCTCCACAATCAGGTATACAAAGATGGATGATTGAAAATGAAACTTTTTACAATTTGAGTTACATTAATTCATATCTGACTTTTTCATTCATTTATCTTCTTCCTTTAACTTTTTATTATTTAATAAAAAAAGTTAAGCAGAAAATAAATGAAAATTCTTCTAAAATTGATTCTGCTAACGTAAGTACGAAATTTATTTTAAAATTTTACATACTAATCAAGAGAAATTGGGCATTAGTACTTGTTGCACTATTATTAACAGTAATATTGTCTTTTTTCCCGGTTGAAGTTTCAAAAGTTACTTTAATTCAAACGGACACAAAGACGATAGGATTAGTACATAAGATCTTAGTTATTTTTCTAGGTGATGGCGTTATTTTGAGGTCGGTTTTTATTATGGTACTTTTTCTTTCAATTTTATTCAACATAATTTTAATAAAAAATTATCTGGTTGAAATAAAAGCAAAAAATGTAGATTATCATTTATTATTGATTATAATGTGGATTATATTTTTGCTTATTATGCCTTTGTCATATCAAATATGGGAAAAATATCTAACAATGATTATTCCTTCTCTTGTTATAGGTACCAGTAAAAAGTTATTTGTCCCTTAATTCAATAATTAATTTTAGTGCAAGTTATTTTATTAAAAAAATATTGTTTAATAAACGTTCTGGAACTTAACTGGCACACTCACTTAATTAATGGTTAACTTTATAAATTTTTTAATTTAGACGAAAAAAAATTAATTAGTACATTTCGAATGAATTTTTATATGATAGTTTTAGTTTTTAATTCCGATAAGTGGATAAATCACTATTAAAAATTTACTTAATTAGTTAAAACTTTCTAAGTAGCTTTACTATAAGCTGCGTTTTTTAATAGTTAAATTAAAGACCATGGTAATATTTACTTTAGTTGTGGCATTTCATTAAAATGAATTTAAAATTTTTTATTTTTGCATAAAGATTCGGGGCTGTAGCTCAGTTGGGAGAGCAACTCGTTCGCAACGAGTAGGTCGTCGGTTCGAATCCGATCAGCTCCACAAGTCAGGAATACTCGGCAGGAGTTTACCCAACCCCGCCAGGTCTGAAAGGAAGCAACGGTAAGTAAATTTCCTGGGTGAGTATCTCCTGACTTTTTTATTTAATAATTGAGTCTT
>CAKZPH010000274.1 GCA_937138605.1 uncultured Ignavibacteriales bacterium | reverse complement strand
CCTATTTAGCAATTGCACAAATTACTTTTTTCGGATAAATCTATGTCTTTATTGATCTTACAGGTATTTTATCAACCGAAAGGAGGTACGCTTAGTAAAGAAACTTCCGGGAGTTTAATTTCAAATTTTCCTGCACAGGCGAGGTGAGTCAAAGACGTTTACCTTGCGAAAAATCCAAATTTGTAAATTGGCGGAGAGGGTGGGATTCGAACCCACGGTCCCGATTACTCAGGACACCGGTTTTCGAGACCGGCCTATTAAACCACTCTAGCACCTCTCCAAACAACTCTTTTTGATTACAAATATAAAAAAACAACTTCTGAGATTTTTTTAGTACCAACTTTTTCAAATTTCTTGCTATTTTAGTTTAACCTCAAAAAAATAAAAAAACTCTTTACTTTTATAAAAAAAATCCATAGAATTTGACAAATTTTTGAAATTAAAAACAAAATGGATTGTATATGAAAAAATCATACCTATTTTATATAGCAATTCTTTTAATTTTTATTATAGGGTGCGGACCCTCAAAACCAGAAGAGGAGGTTGTTGATGAAACAGCTAAAAATGGCAATATGATAATCTTCCGATATGATTCAAATGAGCTTGTAAATAAGGCCTTAAAACATAACAAAGTAGATTTACTATCAAAATCGGTCTGCCCAAAAATTTTCAACGGCTGTTGTATTCCAAATGGTATTTCAACCTATTACAACGGGATCTATCAAGATCTATTTAATATTTCAAGTGCATTAAATAGAAATATAGTTTGTGATATCTGGCTTCATTATAAATCCGATGATGGACAAATTCTTGCCATGCCAGTCGAATATCAAAAAGACAGGAATATGCTTAAAGTAAATGGAATTTATTTTGAATGCATTTCAAGTGACAATCAACTTTGGGTTCCAAATTTAAATTATTTCCATTCAGGTTGGCCCTCGGAAACTTTCGATTATGTTATGGATTTTGCACCAAGTAAATTTATCCGTTTTAAACAACAATTTTGTAGAAGTTTAGGAATACCTACGACTTTGAAAGTAAAAAATCAGAAACTTTTCCATCTGGAAGTAACGGAAAATCAACAGTTAAAAATATACTCTGAAGCTCCTTTCGATGATCTAACTATTGAATATAAAGATATTGCAACTGGAATTGAAAACTTTGTTGATTACTATTATTTCGATAGACTTGATTACTTAAGAGATAAACTTGTTAATGTGTCATTCCTTGTCAGGGATAATGAAACACTTTATCCAGTTGAAGATGCGAATGTTGTCATATTACCACTTGAAGGAACTGATGAAAGTAGAGAAATTATTGAGAGATTTACCGATTTTACTTTAAGAGCACCAAATTTTGATTTCGGTTTATATGGATTCAAAAACTGTATTTCCGAAAACGTTCTTGACAGAATTTCAATGCAAAACAAACTCTTTACTTACTTTACAGATTACCGTCTTAATCCTTGGGCAATTATCTCATCAAAATATAGTAATAAAACAAACAAAAATGGTGAACTTTATTGGAATCCAGATGACCTGGCTTCATCGGATCCAAACACATTTTCAAGTCTAATTAAATCGGAACTCTTCAAAACACAGATCTTAAACAGAGCACATTATTTCGCCATTGAAAAAAATAAGAGGTATTCTATAAAAATTGTTCATCCACGTTATCAATATTTTGAAAGAACATTTAGTGTTAGTGAAGATAGTCAAGTCATTATTGATTTAGCTCAAGTCACAACTAAATTAGAAAATGTTGGTGGTAGAGGAAACCGGGATAACTTATTTATTCGACCAATATTGGAATAATTATTTATCTAAAATATAAATCAGGATTGTCCTTTGATTTAGAAATTAAAACTAAAGGCAATCCTGTTTTTATTTTTATAAATTTCTGATAAGTGCAGATAGTATTAATTAATCAATAATATTTCACTAAAAAGAACTTAAACGTTTCATTACACACACAAAAAACTACTTCAAGTAAAAAATAAATCACAAACGTTAAACAAAAGAAAAAACTTTTCTCATCACTCTATTATTTAGTTGACATTAAGCAAGAAAATCAATTTTTTATCCTAATGTATCTTAATTATTTTTGTAATTAACATTATAAAATGAGGTTAAATATGTACAAAGTGGTTCTTCTAAGACATGGAGAAAGTATTTGGAATAAAGAAAATAGATTTACAGGTTGGACAGATGTTGACCTTTCCGAAAAAGGTATAGAAGAAGCAAAGAAAGCTGGTGAAGCTTTAAAAAATGAAGGATTTGTTTTCGATGTAGCTTTCACTTCTGTCCTGAAAAGAGCAATTCGCACTTTATGGATTGTACTTGATGAAATGGATTTAATGTGGATACCCATTATAAATCACTGGCGATTAAACGAAAGACATTATGGAGCTTTACAGGGCTTGAATAAAGCAGAGATGGCTCAGAAATATGGAGAAGATCAGGTAAAAATTTGGCGAAGAAGTTATGATGTCCCCCCACCAGCTTTGGATAAAAACGACCCACGATTCCCTGGTTTTGATCCAAGGTATAAAGATTTATCGGAAGATGAATTACCAACCTGTGAAAGTTTAAAGGATACAGTTGCGAGATTTATACCATATTGGGAAGAAAAAATTGCTCCAACAATTAAATCAGGTAAAAGAGTACTGATAGCGGCTCATGGAAATAGTTTAAGAGCATTAGTAAAATTTCTTGATAACATTCCTGATAATGAAATCGTTGAATTAAATATTCCAACGGGTATTCCTCTGGTGTACGAACTTGACGAAAATTTAAGTCCTATAAATCATTATTATCTTGGCTCACAAGAAGAAATTGAAAAGGCAATTCAATCGGTAGCAAATCAAGGTAAGGCAAAGTAATTATTAAAAAAGGCTGAAGGTAAGTTTAGTTACCTCAGCCTTTTTGAAATATAAAAAATTAAATTTTACATTGACTCAAATCTCATCTTCATCTTTTCTAATTCATCCCAGAGTTCTTTTGGAATTTTGTTATTAAAAGTGTTATAAAATTCTTTGACTCGTTCATACTCTGTTAAACCTTCTTCTTTATTTATTTCAAACAATTTTCTCAATCTATTTTCAGGTATATTTAGTCCACTTACATCCAGACTATTAAATTTTGGAATAAAACCTAGAGGAGATGTTTCATAATTTTCTTTATCATTCAATCGTTCAAAAATCCATTTGACAACCCGGATATTTTCGCCATAACCTGGCCAGATAAATTTTCCATTTTCATCTTTTCTAAACCAATTGACAACAAAAATTTTAGGAAGATTGTTTTCATCTGTACGATGTTTAAATGATAACCAATGGGCAAAATAATCGGCCATATTATAACCACAGAATGGTAACATAGCAAAAGGATCAAACCGTAATTTCCCTACTTCTCCGGCTGCTGCTGCTGTTGTTTCAGAAGATTGAATTGAACCGGTAAAAACACCATGCGTCCAATCAAAAGTTTGAAATACAAGTGGAATAAAACTCGATCTGCGTCCACCAAAAATTATTGCTGATATGGGCACACCATTTGGGTTCTCCCAATCGGGATCCATCACTGGACATTGAGAAGCTGGTGTTGTAAATCTTGCATTTGGATGAGAAGCAGGTTCATTTTTATCAGGTGTCCACTCCTCCCCTTTCCAATTAATCAATTTATTTGGTTTCTCGTCAGTTAAACCTTCCCACCAAACATCAAGGTCCTCGGTTAGTGCAACATTCGTAAAGATGGAATTCTTTTGCAGAGTTAAGATTGCATTTGGATTAGTCTTCAATGATGTTCCAGGTGCAACACCAAAGAATCCGTATTCGGGATTAATTGCATAGAGTCTACCATCTGAACCGAATTTCATCCAGGCTATGTCATCACCAACAGTTTCAACTTTCCAACCTGGAAGAGCGGATTCTAACATCGCAAAATTTGTTTTACCACTTGCACTGGGAAATGCTGCAGCTATATATTTCTTTTCTCCTTCTGGAGAGGTCACACCAACAATTAACATATGCTCAGCTAACCATCCTTCTTCACGAGCAAGTATGGAGGCAATTCTTAAGGCATAACATTTTTTTCCCAGCAATGCATTTCCTCCGTATCCACTCCCATATGACCAGATGCTTTTATCTTCTGGGAAGTGTACAATATACTTTGTGTGGTTACAAGGCCAGGGTACATCCTTTTGTCCTGGATTTAAGGGATAACCGACAGAATGTAAACCAGGGACGAAGAAATCGTCACCCAAAACCTCCAGAACTTTTTTACCTATTCTAGTCATGATTCTCATATTCACAACAACATAAGGAGAATCTGTAATTTCAACACCAATTTTAGAAATTTCAGAACCAATAGGTCCCATACTGTAAGGAATCACATACATCGTTCGACCTCTCATTGACCCTCGAAAAAGATTCAACAAAATCTCTTTCATTTCTTTTGGATCTTTCCAATTATTATTTGGACCCGATTCTTCTTTGGTAGGCCAACAAACATACGTTCTATCTTCCACTCGAGCTACATCGCTCGGTTCAGAACGAGCATAGAAGCTTCCGGGTTTTTTCTTTTCGTTTAGTTTAATAAATGTACCCTGTTCAACCAGCAATTGTGTCATTTTCTGATATTCTTCTTCTGAGCCATCGCACCAGTGTATGTTTTCTGGCTGACAAAGTTCAGCCATCTCATGAACCCACTTAAGCAGTTTTTGGTTTTTTGTCATAATAGATACCCTTAATTGTTTTGAATTAGTTTTTGTAAGGAACCTCCTTTATACGTACTCAAAAATAATATTTTATTAAATAGAAAAGAATAGAATAAGCCCTTTTTCCACCTTAAATGAATTTTACCTAAAAATTAAATGAAGAACCAACGGGAGATGGTATTTTAGACTTCTGATTTTAAATGATGAAAAAATATTTTATAAACTTACTATCAATAAAAAAAATATTGAAAGCTCAAACGAATTTTATGAGTTTTAATATCAATTAGCTTTTTCCTTAAAATTTTAATCCAATTGACAGATGATGTGTAT
>CAKZPH010000273.1 GCA_937138605.1 uncultured Ignavibacteriales bacterium | reverse complement strand
CGTTTTATTCTTATTTTTTCAACTATTAATCAAATGACTATCAAATTCATCTTCAAAGTCGATAGATTTAGATATCAAAGCTACGTTTTTACAAATGTATTTAAATGAATTATTTATTTTGTATTTGATTAATTCTTCGGATTCTTTAAACGTTTCACGGTACTTCTGAGAAAAATTAAACTTATTATTTGATTAATCTTATTCTCAAAATCACCCTAATTTAGGCCTAAAAAGAAAACTAAGAAATTTAAGTAGAGGATAGACACGATTAATCGCATAAATCAAAAAGTTCCAAAAGCTCTATCGCCAGCATCTCCAAGACCCGGCAAAATATATCCTTTATCATTCAATGTTCTATCCAGAGCGATAGTATAAATCTTAACATCTTCATGCTCATTGATCACTTTGCTTACGCCTTGAGGTGCGGATAGCAAACAAACCAGAGTAATATCTTTTGCGCCTCTACGTTTCAAAAAAGATAAGGCTGCACTAGCACTACCACCGGTGGCTAGCATTGGATCTATTATTAAGACTTTTGCACGTTTTAAATTTTTAGGAAGCTTAAGATAATAATCAACCGGTTTCAATGTTTCTTCATCGCGATAAATACCAATATGTCCAACTTTTGCATCAGGAATTAACTCAAGAAAAGATTCTACCAAACTTAATCCTGCTCTAAGTATCGGTACAATTACCACTTCATCTTTCAAAACAAAACCGGTGGTTTTTTCAAGTGGCGTTTGCACTTTTATTTTCTTTAGCGTGAAATATTGAGTTACAGCTGTAACAAGTACCGATGATATTCTTCTTATGGCATTACGAAATTCCAATGGACTTGTATTTTTATTTCGAAGAATTGTCAAATCCCTCTTTGCAAGTGGATGGTCTACTATTATTAAATTTTTTAATTCCATATCTTAATCTCTAGATTTTTTACCTATAATTGATAATGAATCAATGAATGGAGAAAGTGAGGGTGTATAAGCATAATTAGTTTCATAAAGTTTTTGTATAGAAATGTTATTTCGAATTGCAAAGGAAATTAAATTAGCTTTACCTACAATATCTTCCCCACCAACGAATTGAGCGCTTAAAATTTTTCCATCATCTTTTTTGTAATAAAGTTTAATAAAATGTTTTTCACCATTCGGCATGATATTAATTTTAGATGAGCCAATTGTTGAAACAGAAACTTTATTTAAGGTTAAATCATTCAATTCTGGCATGTTAAGTCCAACCAATGCAAAATTTATGTCAAAAAATTTAAATACCATATTTCTCACCACAGGTAAAGTTGAGATATTCTCTCCCGCCGCATTTGCACCTGCAACATGACCTGAGTTATAGGCAAGTGTAGAAAGCGGTAACCATATTTGTTTTTTAGTTATGAATTCTTTAACACCAGAACAATCACCAGCGGCATAAATATTATCATCTGATGTTTTTTGTTTATCATCTACTTTAATCGAGTCACTTGGGAAGTTCATTGATAAACCACATTGTTGAGCTAATGAATTCTCCGGTTTAACTCCAATTGATATTAAAACCAAATCAACATCAATTTTTTCTTTATTGACCATTATGTGAGTTACTTTATTGTCTTTCGCAATCACTTTGATATAATTTCCAGCAGGTAAAAAATTAATATTTAACTCATTCATCTTATCCAAAACTATTTTCCGAAATTCTAAATCAAAACCTGTAAGTGGTAATTCTGCAATATCAGTGGCATAAACTCTGTTTGATATTTTCTTAAGAAATTCCAGAACCTCTAGCCCCGTATATCCAGTCCCTATAAGTAAAGATGAAGTGATATTATTTTTTGATACAAAATTCAAAATAGACTTTGCATCATCTACAGTCTTTAAGTAAAAAACGTTATCAAGATTTTGTTTAAACTCAGAATGGATTTTCTTTATACTACCAGTGCATAAGATCAACTTATCATAATAATCTTCAAATACTTTTTGAGTATTAAGATCGCGCACGTAGATTCTTTTTTTAACTCTATCAATTGATTCAACTCTATGTCTAACAAAAACTTTAACACCCTTTTCTTTCTCAAAAGATTCAGGTGTAAAAAATATAATCTTCTCCAAATTTTCAATTTCACCGGTAAGAACGTAAGGTAATTCACAAGTGCCAATGGAAATGTAATTGCCTGCTTCGTAAAGAACAACTTCATTTTGAGGATTTACTCTTTTTGCTTTAGCACTTGCAGCAGGTCCTGCTGCACTTCCACCAATAACTATAATCTTTCTTTTGATCATTACTTCTTCTTAAAAATGAATGTAAGTGGAACGCCTAAAAAATTAAATTCCTCACGAAACTTCTTTTCAATGAATCTTTTTGAATGATCTGGAATATGTTTCGGTTCATTTGTAAAAAAAGCAAACACAGGTGGAGCCGTTTTTAGCTGTACACCATATTTTATTTTGATTTCTTTTCCAGTGGAAGTTGAAGGAAAAGAAACATTTCGAAAATTTTTTTCTATAAATTCATTAATTGCACTCGTTGAAATTTTCTTCCTCCACTCTTCCAATATTTGAAGGGCAATTTCGATGACTTTGTAAATTCTTTGTCTGTTAAGTGCAGAAATAAATATAATTGGTATATAATAATATTCTCCGAGTTGCTCTCTTATAGCACTTTCAAAACGAGCTGCCGTTTTATCGTCTTTCTCAATCAAGTCCCACTTATTAACTGCTATTATAATACCTCTTTTGCGTTTTACCGATTCACTAATAATTCTCAAATCCTGTTTCTCCAAACCTTGCGTTGCATCTATCAAAACTATGGAAACGTTACATCTATCTAAAGCTTTTAATGTTCTTAAAACACTAAAGAATTCAATACTTTCTACAATTTTACTTCGTCTTCTTAATCCTGCTGTATCAATTAGATAAATTTCCCTACCATAGTAACGTATTAACGTATCTATTGCATCGCGTGTGGTACCTGGAATTTCAGTTACAATGTGTTTATCGTAGCCCAAGATTGCATTAACAAATGAAGACTTGCCCACATTCGGTCTTCCGACTACGGCAAATTTAGGTGTTTGATTTTTCTCCTCAATAATTCCAGCATTTAATGGGAAGTCTTTAGTCAGAACATCTAGAAAGTCTCCAACCTTTCTACCATATTGTGCAGATAAAGTATGTATACTATCAAATCCCAATTCATAAAAATCCGAAGAAAGAGCTTCTTTAGTTGAGTCATCAACTTTATTAACTACAACATAAATTGGTTTGTTTGATCTTCTAAGAAGATTAGCTATCATTTTATCAATTGGAGTTATACCATCATAAGCATCAAGTAAAAAAATAATTGCATCGCTTTCCTGGATTGCTGCATCGATTTGTTCTGAGATTGCTTTCTCAAAAACATTATCTGAGTCAGGAACAAAACCACCCGTGTCTATTAAATTAAAAACTTTCCCGCACCACTCCACCTC
>CAKZPH010000272.1 GCA_937138605.1 uncultured Ignavibacteriales bacterium | reverse complement strand
AGAGTGTTCACAGTGTATGGAGCAAAAAGTTCATCCACATAAAGTAATGGACTATAAATTGGATTTTTAGTACTGGTACTAGCCCATAAAGGACGTTGAATTTTCGCGCCTCTTTCTTTTAGCTTAATAAATGTTTCACTAGAGAAAATTCGTTTAAATTCTTGATAGAGTAATCGTGTATTTGCTACAGCAGTCTTACCTAGATATTTTGTTAATTCTGGATTGCCCTGGTTTATTAATTCAACAATTTCTTTATCCACCATTGTGTCAATTCTACTGACAAATACGCTTGCAACTGAATTAATTTGTGAGACATCTTTTTCATCCTCGAGGCGTCGTTTCAAACCATGAATGTAAGCGTTTGTAACTTCAATGTATCTTGTTATCGAAAAAATTAAAGTCACGTTTACATTGATTCCATTATAGATCGATTCTTCAATAGCTTTTAAGCCTTCCTGTGTTGCAGGAATTTTTACCATTAGATTGGGCCTATTTATCGACTGCCAGATTTCTTGTACTGCATTAATTGTTGCGTCAGTATTATAAGCTAATAATGGATTAACTTCAATACTTACGAACCCGTCATTACCATTCGAACTATTATAGATTTCCATAAAAATGTCGCAAGCTTGTGTAATGTCATCAATCATTAGCTTTTCAACGATCATTTTTGGTGTAAATCCCTCCGATGCATATTTTTGAATTGATTCATTGTAATCGTTACTACCTAAGATTGCTTTTTCAAAAATCGAAGGATTTGAAGTTACTCCACGGATACCAACATCAATTAATCGCTGTAATTCACCGTTTTTTATTAAAGAACGATTTATGTTATCAAGCCAAATACTTTGTCCTAACTTATAAAGTTTGTATAACTTACTATTCATTTTAACTCCATGAGTTATGTTAAAAACTCTAGTCTTAAATTGTTTTATAATTTACGATGTGTGCCATCGCAATAAGGAATTTTTTCAGAGTATTTACATTGACATAGAGCGACTTTTTTCTTTTCAGACAATTCCAATTTAATTGGAGTAAAACTTGTAGTTTTATGAGAGCCATCACAGAACGGTTGATTTTTGGAAAGACCACATCGGCACCACCAGTATGTGCCAGCTTCAAGTTCAATGACTGCGGGCATTTTAAAAGCGATGTTTGGTTTTTCCATGTCTTTATCCTTTGATTTAATTATGGTAGAAATAGTTCGTCTTGTAAAGTTCTTATTAGTAAACCAATTTCAACCAATTTTTTATTTCCAGTTGCACGATGTTTAATTTCAACTTTGTTTTTAGCGAGATTTTTTTCACCTACAATCACCTGGAGAGGGATACCAATCAAGTCAGCATCATTGAACTTGTATCCAGCTGAAACGTCCTCACGGTCATCATAAAGTACTTCTATGTCACTTTCATTCATTTCAAAATAGAGTTTTTCACATGTAGATCTTATTTCATCATTTTTCATATTAACTCCGATTAAATGTACTTGAAACGGTGCAATTTCTTTAGGCCATATAATTCCCTTTTCATCATGATTTTGTTCAATTAAACACGCTATTATTCTTTCAACTCCAATCCCATAACTTCCCATAACAATTGGATGTTCTTCACCTTTTTCATCTAAAAATTTTGCGCCAAGTGCTTCTGAATATTTAGTGCCTAATTTAAATATATGTCCTAATTCAATAGCTTTAACAACACGAAGTGGTGATTTACAATTAACGCATAAATCGCCTTCTTGAACATAATGAATATCATAATATTTAATGTTGGATAAATCTCTATCAAAGTCAATACCACTGATATGGTAATCATTTTTGTTTGCACCGCTTACCATATTATTAGCACCTTTAAGTTTAATATCAGCAATTATTTGAAGGTTTGTTTCAATCGGTCCGATAGAACCAGCATCCGCTCCTGTTATTTCACTTAATTCTTCAGGATGAGCAGGTCTAATTTTGCCAGCACCCAGAGCAATACGCAGCTTCTCTTCATTAACTTCATCATTACCTAACATTAAAACTAAGATTGGCGTGTCATTATGAATATAGACTCGTGACTTAGCACATTTTGTAGTAGGAATTTTAAGAAATTCTGCGAGCTCGTCGATTGTTTTTACATTTGGAGTGTGAATTTCCTTTAGGCTTTCAGAATTATCATCTCGTTTATATGGAGTAGAGTTTGCTTTAGCAATTTCTACATTGGCAGCATAACCACAATTATCACAAATTACGCAAGTGTCTTCCCCTGCTTCTGATTCGACCATAAATTCTTGTGAACCAGTTCCCCCCATTGCACCACTTGATGCACCAACTTCGAAAAATTTAAGTTTACAAGCAGAGAAAATTTTTCTATACGCTTCGGCATGGAGCTCGTAACTTTTATCTAATCCTTCCCAATCTCTATCAAGGGAGTATGAATCTTTCATAAGAAATTGTCGACCCCGAATAACTCCACTTCTTGGCCTTGGTTCATTACGGAATTTTGTCTGAATTTGGTACCAAATCTGGGGTAAATCTCGATAAGATTTAACATGATTCGCAGCTATTTCTGCAATAATTTCTTCATGAGTTGGAGCGAGAACATAATCTCGATTTTTTACATGAAAAAGAATATCACCAAAAGCTTCAACTCGACCTGTTTTTTCCCAAATTTCTTTTGGATTCAATGCTGGTAGATGAAATTCCTGACCACCTATTGCATCCATTTCACGACGAATTATTTCACAAACTTTTTTAATCATTCTGTAACCAAATGGCAAGAATGAGTAAATTCCTGCTGCAAGTGGTCGGATCATTCCAGCTCGCATCATTAATACATGACTGGGTATGACTGCATCGGCAGGTGCTTCTTTTGTTGTAGGAATAAATATTTTTGATAGTCTCATACCTTTACTGATCAATTTCTTCAAAAATAAAAAAGACTCTAAGCTTTTCAAAAATTAAGGAAGTTTTTAGCTAATTTTAATTTGTAATAAGATGTAGAGTTTATATCTTAAAGACTTTTCAATAAGGATTTACTTATTCTCTTTAAGATGGATTGATATTTTTCCTTAAATTGAAAAAACTTTAAGCATTTTATAACTTGAATTGATATGAATAGTTATTCACAACGTAGCGTAGCTATAATAATTCCTGAAGTTAATTTTCATGATACAGAATTAATTATTCCCAAGTCGATTTTAGAGAAAAATGGATTTAAAGTTTTTATAGCCTCAGAAGGTAGAAATTTGAGCATTGGTCATTATGGTTTGAGAATTAAGCCTGATATGTACTTATCAAATTTACATGCCGGAAATTTTGTCGCATTGGCTTTGGTTGGTGGGGAGGGAAGCAAAATACTTTATAATAACAATCTAGTTCATAAAATTTTGCTGGATTTTTATAAAAAGGGTAAGATTATAGCTGGTATTTGTAGTGCAGTTGGAATTTTAGCAAGCGCTAATTTGTTGAAAG